>CBDVDB010000010.1:0-20592 GCA_965372625.1 uncultured Nitrospinaceae bacterium | reverse complement strand
GGGGGGCTTCTTCCTTCTGCTTTCGGTGTTGCTCAATTTATCGGCGGAGCGCCTCCGCTTGCGCCCGAAGGATTCCCTCTGGCCGTTACCGGTCAGCCCGTTCCCCCTCCGGGCAGGAGTTTTTACGCATGACCGCCAGCCATTCCTTATCCCGACGCCGCTCGATCGAAAACGCACACTTTTCGAGGCGCTCGATGTCGAACTCTTTCCCAAAATAACTGCGAATATCCTCCCCGGTAGTATTGAACGGCGGTCCCCCCTCTTCGCCCGTTTCGTAAAACAATCCAGCCAGTGTTCCTCCAGGCTTCAGAATCCTTGAGACCGTTTCGACATAGGCTTCTCTTTGATCAGGATGAATCGCGCAAAAGAATGTTTGCTCCAGCAGGGCGTCGTAAGCCCGATTATGCGTTTCATCCAGTTCAAAAAAATCCCGGTGCAGAACGTCGGCGTTCAGGTTTTTGTTTTTCAGGGAGCGGGCCAGCAAATCCACTGCGCCGGAGGAGAAATCGATACCCGTCACCCGGAATCCCCGCTCGGCGAAATACACCACTTCGTGACCCTGCCCGCAACCGGGAATAATCAAGGTCCCCGCCTTGAGAACCTTGTCCTCCCAAAGTCGGACGAAGGGCGGCGACACCTCGCCCAGGTCCCAGGCGAGATCGTTGTCATCATAATGTTTCTGCCAGTCGGCCTGCTGGTAGCCGCCCGGGGTTTTATCAACCATATCGATTCACGGTTTATTGAAAAATTCCTGCAGGTGTTGAAAGGCGGCGCGGGCCATGGCTTCCACCGCCTCCACCGCGTTGCCGCCGATGTGCGGAGTGACCATCAAATTGGAACAGTTTAAAAATTCCATATCCTCCGGCGGCTCCTGGGCGAACACATCGAGCGCCGCCCCGGCAATCGTTGCGTTCAACAGCGCTTCTTTGAGCGCGGCCTGGTCCACCACCTCGCCCCGGCTGGTGTTGATCAGAAACGTACCCGGCTGCATCCGGCGGAGAGCGGCTTGATCGATCATGCGGCGCGTGTCTTCCGTCAAGGGGACGTGCAGGGAAATGATATCCGCTCCCGCCAGCACCTCATCAAAACTTTTTTCAAGCGCGCCGGTCTCCCGGCAGAATTCCGGCATCTTTAATATATCGCGAATCCAGATCGTACACTCGAACGGTTGCAGGAGCCGCACCACTTCCCGGCCGATATTCCCGCAGCCGACGATGCCGACGGTTTTGCCCCGGAGCAGCCGTCCGCCGTCCTTGGCCCATTGGCCCTGCTTGAGGGCCCAACCGCTCTTGAACGCGTTGTGACACAGTCCCAGCATGAAGCTGAGCGTCAATTCCGCCACCGAGCGCCGGTTGACGCCCGGGCTCCATCCCAATTCCACGGAATGCCGCTTCAGGGCATCCCGGTCGATCGTGTCGAGACCCACCCCGTATTTGGCGATGATCTTCAATTGCGGCAGGGCGGCCAGCACTTTATCGGTAATGCCGTCGCGGCCGACCAGCAGGGCATCGGCTTCCCGGGCAAACCGGATCAGTTCATCCTCGTCCAGATAGCGGCCCGACTCATTGAACTGCGGTTGCGGAAAGAGGCCGGAAAGTTCGTCCCGGAGACGGGAGGAATTGCATATGGGCGGCGGAGTGACCGCTATCCGCGGGGATTTTTCTGTCATGGCGCTTAACCGAAAATCTTATAGACAATCGTCGATCCCGCCAGGAAGGTGCCGACCATCGACCCGATATTGGCGAAGAAGAAGATCAGGAATACGCGGATCACGCCATTCTTCCACCACTTGGAAAAGTGGGCGATGTCTTCACGCATGGCTTCAAAATCGGCCACCTTGGGTTTCCGGATATAGGATTCCACGATACCGACCACCATGCCGGCGCCTATGGTCGGGTTGAGCGAAGTCAAAGGAGCCGCCAGGAATGCCGCCATTATCGAAACCGGATGGGCGAACGCAATCGCCGCGCCCAGGGCGCTCAACCCGCCGTTGATCACGATCCATTGCAGAACCAGCTCGGTTCCCAATTCAGGCGACCGCATATATCCCACTCCGAACATGCTGAGAATAAACAGACCGAGCCCCCAGCCGAAATAATACCCTTTTTTACTGGGCGGTGGTTTTACATCCAACTCCGTCAGTGTTTCCTGATCGGGGGGATCATCAAACGCCGGCAACATCCCGATCAGATGCCCCGCCCCCACCATCGCCAGAATATTTTTGGGGCCGTTCGGGGATTGCGTCATCTCAATGAGTTTCCCGACCATGAACAGGTCCCGCTCGTCGATCAACACTTTCTTGACGGACGGCAGCACCTCTCCGAACTCCTCGACCAGGGAATGGAGCATGTCGCCTTCCTTGAGATCCTCAATCTGCTGCTCGGTGATTTCCTCACCGATAAAAATACTGGCGATGAGGCTGGAAAACAGTTTGAGTTTCTGCCAGAACGAGACGCTGTTGTACATGCGCTGCAGGGTGGTGGTGATATCGCGGTCGATAACCTCCAGCGGCAGATTGTACTCCGCTGACAGCTCGATGGCCTTGATCATTTCCTGGCCCGGCTCCACGCCGATCTTATCCGCGAGACGCTTCTGGTAAGCGGAGAGAGCCAGGTTGACCAGCAGCAGAGTCCCCTTCCCCTGCCTGAGTATCTGGTAGATATTCAGGTTCTTCCACATGGATTTTTGAACCAGATTCTGAAAGCGGGGGGGGCACAGCTCGATAGCGATCCGGTCATACTCCCCGTTCCGGACCATTTCCTCGACTAATTCGACACTTTTCCGGGACACATGGGCGGTTCCCACCAGGGTGATGGCGGCGCCGTTGACATGAACTGTTTTGATAATATCCTGATTGGAGGCGGCTTCCACAAATTCCTTTCTCACCCCGGAAGAGAGTATCGTACACTATGCGAGGTCACAATCGGCGAATCCCGCCGGACCCGGAAGAGCCGCCGTTTTAACACGCGGTTCAAGACCCGGCGAAATGGCGGGGAATTATTATAAGGTTTCTGACCGTTTACAGCCCTTTAATGTAACATACTCAATTTTGTTCACAAGGATCAATACCCGGCGATGCAACCGTTCAAACTGGTATCCGATTTCAAACCGTCGGGGGATCAACCCCGCGCCATTGAAGCCCTGGTCAAAGACTTCGAAAAAACCAGCGGAGTGCATCAGACCCTGCTGGGAGTGACCGGATCGGGCAAAACTTATGCGATGGCCAATGTCGTCCAGCAACTCCAGCGCCCTACCCTGGTGCTGGCGCACAACAAGACGCTGGCGGCCCAGTTGTATAACGAGTTCAAATCTTTTTTTCCGGATAACGCCGCCGGCTACTTCGTCAGTTATTACGACTACTACCAGCCGGAAGCGTATATGCCGACCACCGACACCTATATCGAAAAAGATGCGTCCATCAACGACGAAATCGACAAGATGCGGCACGCCGCCACCCACGCATTGTTCGAGCGGCGGGACGTATTGATCGTCGCCAGCGTCTCCTGTATTTACGGGCTGGGTTCTCCCGAGGCGTACCACGGCATGCTGCTGTTTCTGGAACCGGGCATGACCCTCGAGCGAGACCGGGTGTTGCGCAAACTGGTGGACATCCAGTACAAGCGCAACGACATCGATTTTCAGCGGGGAACCTTTCGGGTGCGGGGCGACGTGGTGGAGATCCTCCCGGTTTACGAGCGGAACGAAGCCATCCGCATCGAATTTTTCGGTGACGAAATCGAAACGCTTTCCTGTTTTGACCCGGTCACCCTGAAAACCCTGCGCACCCTGGACCGCATCGCCATCTATCCCGCCAGCCATTACACCACGCCCAAGGACAAACTGGAGGCGGCGATTGAAAGCATTCAGGAGGAATTGCAGGAGCGCATACAATATTTCCGAAGCCAGAATCTGTTGATCGAGGCCCAGCGCATCGAACAACGCACGCTGTTCGATCTCGAGATGATTCGCGAGATCGGTTATTGCCAGGGGGTGGAAAACTATTCGCGTCATTTGATGGGCCGCGAACCGGGAAGCCCGCCCCCGACCCTTCTGGATTATTTTCCCGATGACGCGCTGTTCGTGATCGACGAAAGCCATGCCACCATTCCGCAAATGAACGGTATGTACAAAGGCGACCGGGCGCGCAAGGAAACTCTGATCCGCTACGGTTTCCGCCTGCCCTCGGCGTTCGACAACCGTCCCTTGATGTTTTCCGAATTTGAAAGCCGCACCAACAACCGGCTTTACGTTTCCGCCACGCCGGGAGAATACGAAATCCAGCATTCCCGCGGAAAAGTGGTTGAAATGATCGTCCGGCCGACCGGCCTGGTGGACCCGCCGATAGAAGTAAGGCCGGTGGCGGGCCAGGTGGACGACTTGTTCAACGAAATCCGGAAACGCGCCGAACAGAACCAGAGAACGCTGGTCACCACCCTGACCAAGCGGTTTGCGGAAGACTTGACCGAACATTTCACGGAAATGGGTTTGAAAGTGAAGTACCTGCATTCCGACATCGTGACGATCGAGCGGATGGAGATCATCCGGGAATTGCGTCTGGGTGAATTCGACGCATTGATTGGCATCAATCTGCTGCGGGAGGGGCTGGACATACCCGAGGTTTCCCTGGTCGCCATTCTGGATGCCGACAAAGAAGGATTTTTGCGCTCCAGTACATCCTTGATTCAGACCTCCGGCCGGGCCGCCCGGCACCTCGACGGTGAGGTCATCATGTATGGCGACGTCGTCACCCGCAGCATGCAAAACGCCCTCAACGAAACCGAACGGCGTCGAAAAATTCAGACTGAATACAACGAGACCCACAACATCACCCCGGCCTCCATTAAAAAATCGATTCAGGATTCGCTGGGGGATATGGAAAAAATCTCCCTGGTGCCCATGGTCGAGGAGGAAGAGGAGGAATACCTGACGGAGGGTAATGTCATCGACCTGGCGGCGCGGCTGGAGAAACAAATGCATGCCGCCGCCAAAGACCTGGAATTCGAGCGCGCCGCTCAATTGCGGGACCGGATCAATCGGTTGCGCGAAAAGGATCTGGGAATTATTTAGAGGATCCGAGGCGTTTGGGGCCGCGCCGTTCTCCCATGCGGGTTCCCATAAATTCACGCAGAATCTTGTCCTGCGCCTTGGAGGGTTTGGCGAATTCCAGTCCGGTGACGAACGGTTCGCTTTTACTGCCGGGGTTTTTGCGGACATTACGCACTTGGGCCTTTATATCGGATAACTCTCCGAAGGCGAGATTGACAGAGACAAGAATGTTATCCCCTTGGGTCAATGGCTGCGAATGGGTGACCAGGGCGCCGGAAAGGCTCAGGTCCCGGATGGTTCCGGTGAATGCCGTATCTTTAGTTCCACCGGCAACGGAAAAGTGAAAAGGAAAGTTCGCCTTGTGCCGGTTGTTTTTCCGCAATTTGTAGCTGGTAAAGCTTTTGGGATATTCCAACACCATGAGGCGGACCGGTTGTGCCACGGAATACAGCACCAGGGTTTTGAAATCGAAATAAGTGCCCTCGGAAGTGAAACTCAGGTTGCACCCGGTCAGTGGAGCGATTTTGACAAAATCGCCGTGGAAGTGCGGGTAGTCCACGATCAGGTACTCATCCTCCACCCACCCGCGAAGGGCAACCTGGTACTTCACATCCCGCAGAGTGGCCTGAATTTTTTTGCCCAGGGACAAATGCAGCCCTGTTTTGGTTATAATCTTCATATCAACCCGTATTCAACCCATGACAATATTCCATACCTGTAAAGTCGGCAGAAACAGGGCACAACCTTTAGTTTATTTTAACGATCCAAGCTAATTTTAATAATAGAAGTCATGTCCCGACGTCCAGATTTGCCGGGCTCTTTTCTTCGGGAGGCGTCAGGGGATAGTATTTATGATAGGCTTCAATGATCTGGCGGACAATAGGCGCCGCCGTCGAACCGCCATGACCGCCATGCTCCACAATCACCGCCACTGCGATTTCCGGGTTCTCGAAGGGAGCAAACGCGACGAACCAGGCGTGATCACGGTATTTGTAGGGAATTTCATCTTTTTTAAAGTGGGCCACTTGCTTGCGGCCAACCACCTGGACGGTTCCGGTTTTCCCGGCCACTTTAATTTTTTCCAGGCGGGAGCGCCTGCCCGTTCCACGAGGCTCATTGACCACTCCCAGAAGAGCCTCCCGTATAACAGATAGTGTATTGGGATGACCCACCACCCTACGCTGAATTTCGGGGAAAATATCTTTCACCACCCGGCCGTCCTTATCCATGATTTTCCGCACCAGATAGGGTTTCAGCACCATTCCCCCGTTGGCCACGGTGGCCACCAGCCGCGCCTGTTGCAGGGGGGTGACCAGGTTATAGCTCTGCCCGATGGAGGCCGAAACCGTTTCACCGATCAGCCACTCCTCCCCGCGGCTTTTTAATTTCCATTCCTTGGTGGGGGTCAGGCCAGGTTTCTCGCCGATCAAATTGATTTGGGTGCGATCGCCCAACCCCAGCATTTTGGCGTAACGGCTCATCGTATCGATTCCCATGCGGGTGCCGATCGTATAAAAATAAACGTCGCAGGACTGGACCAGGGCATCGTGCATATTCATCTCTCCATGTCCTCCCCATTTCCAGCACCGGTAACGTCTCCGGCCCATTTTGAAGAATCCGGGACAGAACACCGTGTCCTCCGGGTTCATTACCTTCTCCTCCAAAGCGGCATAAGCCACCGCAATTTTATAAACGGAACCGGGTGGGTATTGGCCGTCGATCGCCTTGTTCTGTAACGGATGATTATTATTTAAAATCAACTTGCGCCACTCCTGAACCGAAATTCCAGAGGCAAACAAATTGGGATCGAATGAAGGCTTGCTGACCATCGCCAGGATTTCACCGGTTTGCACTTTCATCACCACGGCGGACCCGTTGATCGGTTTTTCTTTCGTTCCGGTCATCAATTGTTCGACCACCTTTTGGATCCTTAAGTCCAGGGTCAGCACGATATGACGGCCGCTTTGCGGAGGATTCTTTCTCAGGATAGTCAGCTCTCTGCCGGAAACGTCGACTTCGACTTCCTTGTAACCTTTCTTGCCTTTCATCTCCGGTTCGAACTGGAGCTCGATGCCTTCCAGGCCGATGACATCCCCCATTTTGTATCCGGTCTGCACCTTCAACTTGTCTTTGTTGATTTCTCCCAGGTAACCCAGAATGTGCGCCGCCAGGTCCTTGTAAGGATAATTCCTCAAGGGCTCCAATTTAAGATGAATGCCCGCAACCAACCGGTTGTTCTCTTCGACGAAGGCGACCTGATCCCGTCTGATGTCGGCTTTTATCAGAACATCCGAGAAGGGTTGCGATTGCCGTATATCGCTTTTTACCTTCTGAATGTCGAAATCAATTATTTTCTTCAAGGTTTTCAGCGTTTCGCCGAGGTCTTGAACATCCTCCGGGGTGATGTACAGATTAAAGGCGGGGCGGATGGTAGCCAGCGTCACTCCATTGCGGTCGGTGATTTCGCCCCGGTAGGAGGGCAGGGAAATCAGGCGGACCCGGTTGTTTTCCGACAACCCCATAAAGTCGGCCCCCTTTAAAACTTGCAGATACCACACCCGCAACCATAGCCCCAGGAAACAGAGGACCACCAGGAGAGCGAAAATTAATATTTTTTTTCGCACACCTTCGGAACTATCGCGGCTGTAAGGATGAGTGCTCACTGTGCAGAACCCTCCAGCGCCGGGAATTTGCGCAGGATCAATTTTATAACCCGATTGATCATAAAGAAAAGGATAGGTCCTACCAGCGCATTGTACAGGGCGTAAACCGGAAGCGTATTGAACAGAAAACTGAAGGGAATCTGCGCCTGGAGAAGCGCGGTCATACACAAATAATACACCAGGCCATCGAAAAAAGAGGCGGCAAGCAGAATGGCCGAGATGGGGACAAATCCTTCCACCATCAGTTTGTCCTTCAAAGTGGAAAAGGTGAATCCAATAATACTTTTGGATAACGTATTGACACCCAGCAGACTGCCGGAAAGAAGATCCTGAATCAAGCCGATGGAAAATCCCACCCAGATTCCCCGGTCTCCTTTAAGAAGCACGCCGCAATAGACCGTCAGAATCAATGCCAGGTCCAGCGAAACTCCGGCTACGGCAAAAGCGCTCAACAGACTGGTCTGAAGAGAAAACAGGATAATGTACACCACGATAAAAACGAGAACAATCATATCCGCCGCTTACCTCATAACAAAAGCACCAGAACTTCTTCCAACCGCCCGAAATCCGCGCTCGGAGCGACGGTGATTTCCTGGAACAGGCCCTGGGTGGCCTTGGTAATACTGACCACGGTCCCCACCACCAATCCTTTCGGATAGAGGCCTCCCAACCCGGAAGACAGAATCTGGTCGCCGACATTGACTTCGGCGGTGATGGGCACGTATTTCATCTCACAAAATTCCATTCCTGTTCCCACCACAACTCCGGAAACCCGATCATTGCCGAACAGAGTATCCACCGCGCTCCGGCCATCCAGGATGAGCAGAATCTTGGAGGTATTCAGACCGGCCTGAATGACGTGACCGACCACCCCGGCGTTGGTGACCACCGGCCGGTTTTCCTGAATCCCGGCCTCGGTGCCCTTGTTGATGAAAACCACCCGGGCCCACTGGGTGGCGTCGCGTCCGATAACGGTGGCGACCACGGTTTTCAGCTTGTGTTCTTTCTGATACTCCATCAAATCGCGGATACGGCCGATTCGGCGGAGTTCTTCGGTGAGCTCGTTATTCTGCCGGACCAGTTTATCGATTTCCTTTTTAAGGGTATCGTTTTCCCCGGAAACTCCCGCCACAAATACATAGTTGTCCAAAGTATTATTAATGGAGTCGAGGGTATGTGTAATGAGGTTTTGAACAGGGGAAACCACCCACATCAATGCGGTTTCAAAAATGGTGGGAGTTTTGGAACGGCGGATGTCGAAAGTCATCAGGGCAAAAGAAGCCAGAACCAGCGACACGATAATTATTGAATATTTGCGATCACCGAGTCTCTTCCGCCACACGTTAGAACGATACTTTTTTGAGGAGTTTAGGATCTGACAGCAGTTTTCCCGCACCCAGCGCTACCGCCGACAGGGGATCTTCCGCCAGTGTAATGGGAAGCCCGGTCGATTCCCGAAGCAGTATATCCAGACCTTTGATGAGAGAACCGCCGCCGGTGACCACGACCCCCTTATCCACGATATCCGCGGCCAGTTCCGGGGGCGTCCGCTCGAGCGCGATTTTAACGGTCTCCACGATGGTACTTAACGTTTCCTGCAGAGCCTCCCTCACTTCTTCATCGGAAAGGGTCAGCGTTTTGGGAATACCCGCAACCAGATCGCGTCCTTTGACTTCCATGGTGATGCGTTGCTCCAGGGGATAGGCGGAACCGATTTTGATTTTGACTTCCTCCGCCGTCCGCTCGCCGATCAGCAGATTGTATTTGCGCTTCACGTAATTGACGATCGCCTCGTCCATTTCATCACCCGCCACGCGCACCGATTTGCTGTAGACGATTCCGGACATGGAGATGATGGCGACCTCGGTCGTTCCCCCGCCGATATCGATGATCATATTCCCGTAAGCTTCATGGATGGGCAAATCCACCCCCAGAGCGGCGGCCATCGGCTCTTCGACCAGAAAGACTTCCCGGGCCCCCGCCGATTCCGCAGAATCGCGCACGGCCCGCTTCTCCACCTGCGTGATGCCTGAAGGCGCGGCAATGACCACGCGCGGCCGCACCAGGGATTTGCGGTTGTTGTGAACCTTCTTGATAAATTCACTGATCATCTGCTGGGTGACCTCAAAATGCGCAATGACCCCGTCCTTCATCGGGCGGATGGCTTCGATACTGCTGGGAGCCCGGCCCAGCATTTGCTTGGCCTCCGCCCCGACGGCCTGAACCTCCTTGGTCTGGGAATTGATGGCCACCACCGAGGGCTCGCGCAGGGTAATCCCACTGCCCTTCACAAAAACCAGGGTATTGGCGGTTCCCAGATCGATTGCCAAATCGTTCGAAAACAAATCCCAAAAAAAGTTAAACACTGATTTTATCCTGTTAAGATTGATAAAAAATTCAGCTAACCATTTGTTTTTTAACCAATAACCTTATATCAGGGGGGCCGGAACTTTGCCAGGCCCAACTCGGCTCCTGGCGGTCCATCGGAACCTCCCCAGCAGGAGTTCGGAGTTAATTTCCATGCAATAAGGCCGGAATAAACAGGTTGCGAATTAAATCATGGTGGACTAACATATCCAGCTTGAATTTTAACATCTTTTTGCAAGCCGTGGGAGTGTAAATCAATGCTCAATTTCATTCGCAGACAATCTGATACCTGGCTGATCAAAAGCATCCTGTGGGGCATCGTTATCGCCTTTGTCGCCACCATTTTCTATTCCTGGGGGGCGGGAGGCCAGTTCGGGGGAGCCAATAAAACCGTCGCCACCGTCAACGGGATGGAAATCAAGGTCAGCGAATTCGACCGCGCCTACGGCAATATCTTAAACTTTTACCGCGAACAGTTCCGCGAACAGTTTTCAGAGGAAATGGCGGTGACGCTCAAACTGAGAGAAAACGCCCTGGATGCCCTGATCCAGAACCGGCTGGTGCTGCTGGAAGCGGAAAAAATGAACCTCCAGGTCAGCGATAAGGAACTGGCGGAACGCATATCGAAAGAGCCTCAATTTCAGAAAGACCGCAAATTCAGTAAAGGCCTTTACGATAATTATCTCAGCTTTATCCGTATCAGCGCCCGGGAGTATGAGGAAAACCAACGCC
This sequence comes from uncultured Nitrospinaceae bacterium, assembly GCA_965372625.1. GTDB lineage: Bacteria > Nitrospinota > Nitrospinia > Nitrospinales > Nitrospinaceae > SZUA-226. The sequence continues at coordinate 9,784 of CBDVDB010000010.1, read as the reverse complement.
AAATCATTCTTCGCGAAAAAATCGAAGGGATCGTTCAAGCCTCTATCCAGGTATCGGAAACCGAAATACTGGAAGCTTATAAAAACGAGAACGAAAAAGTAAAATTCAAATACATCGGCTTTTCCAGGGATTATTTTAAACCCGCCAGCCGGCCCTCGGACGAAGAGATCCAAAAATATTTTGACGCGCACAAAGCTCAATTCGAAGTGCCGGAGCAAATCCAGATCCAGTATGTCAAACTGACCTCCAAAATGGTCGCAGATAAAATCCAAATTTACGATGAAGATATCAAGGAATACTACGAAACCAACGAAGCCCTGTTTTTCATCAAGAAACAATACCGGGCCAGCCATATTCTGATTAAAACAGACAACACGCTACCGTTCGGCGAGGACCTGACGGATGAGGAAAAGGAAAAACTGCTGGGCGAAGCTGAGGAAAAATCCAAAGAAACGGCGGCTAAGATTCTGCAGCAAATCAGGCAGGGCGCCGATTTCGCGAGAATGGCGAAAAAGCATTCCGCCGATACCTCGTCGGGAGCGAATGGCGGTAACCTGGGACAGTTTTCCAGGGGAATGATGGTTCCAGAGTTTGAAACCGCACTCGACCAGTTAAAGCCCGGCGAGCTGGGCGGTCCCGTTAAAACCATGTTCGGCTATCATATCGTCCGGCTGGAGAAGGTGACTGAAGACCATTCGAAACCCCTCGCCGAAGTTCAGGATGAAATCAAAAAAACGCTTACAGCGAACAAAGCGCGGCTGCGCATCCGGAGAATTGCTAAAAAAATCCGTAAGGCCGCCGGCGTCGCCAACGACCTGGCCAAGGCCGCCCTGGAGTACAAAGCGACCACGCATATCACCGAATTCGTAACAGACCGATCTCATAATATTCCCGAAATTGGAAACAACCCCGATTTTTTCAATGCTGCGTTTTCATTGGCCGGTGATGAAGTGAGCGAACCGGTCAACACAGCGGAAGCTTCATTTCTCATTAAGGTAATCACGAGGAAAGACCCCTACATCCCGGAGTTGAAGGAAGTTTTGAGCGGAGTGACCCAGGGGGTGGTGGAAGAGAAGAATAAATCCGCCACGGCAAACCAACTCAAGGCCCTTGGCGAGCGGCTGAAAACCGAAAAGAATCTGGAAAAGCTGGCCCGGGAATTGAAGATGACCGTGGAAGAAACCCCGTTTATCAGCCGGACCGATTCCATTCCCGGCATCGGTAACATCCAATCCATTAAGGATGCTGTGTTTCCGCTCCAACCGGGGGAAACCACCACCGGCGCCAGCCGTGGCGTCTACTATTTGATCAAGATGGTGGAGCGTGAAACAGCCGGTCAACCCGATCCGGAAAAATCCAAAAAACTTTACACCCGTCTCAAAAACGAAAAGGCCCGGGCGATGTTTCAGGAGTGGATGGAAAAAGTCAAGGAAAACGCCGAGATCATGATCGACCAGACTCTTCTCTAACGGCTCGCCGGGACGGTTACCGCACGCGCCACGAATCCCTTTCGCGTCCGGTGGATTGAGTGGCCGCCAGCCGGTTTATTTTAAGGATTTTTTCCACCAGTTCCCCGATATCCCGCGCCAGCACCCGGATCATCTCCTCCTTGCCCTGCCCTCCCAGATCGTAAATGATGTCGGGCACGAACCCGCATTTCGTAATCGCCGCGTGCGCCCCCCACTCCAGCGAAGAGCCCTCACGTTGTTTCACATGTTTGGGTTCTTTGGCCCGGTCGAACGACGCGATTTTAAATTTCAGTTTCCGGCAGGCTTTTAATATCGTGTCGGTAAACTTGATATTCATCACCACCCGCATGGACGGATCAAAACTCATGACCGTTAAAACAATTTTCGCGACATGCTGGGACGCGCCGAATCGCGGCGCGGCAACAGTAAAAATATCTATCCCGTTTTTGACGATCCGGCCCGGAATGGCCGCCACATCATCCGCTCCCTGAGCGCCGGGAAGACCGACACCGATATTCGACTGCACTTCCGGGATCAAAATTCCGATCCGGTTTTCCTTGAGGAGTTCCACCCCGGCGGACAAGCCCTGGATCACTTCAAACCTTTTTTGGGTCCTGAACAGGGACGCCATCGGGTTGACGCTTCCCGAACCCGCGCCCGTTCCCACGCCATTCATAATTCCCGCCGTGACAAAACCTTTGGCTTTTTGAATTGCCGAAGATAAATCCAAACCCAAAGCCAGCCCCGAAGCGATGGCGGCGGAAAGCACGCACCCGGTCCCGTGCCAATTCCTCTTGCCAATCCGGGTGCCTTTAAAAACCTCATATCGTTTTCCGTCAAAGAAAAAATCGTCGGCCCTGTTTTTGGAATGCCCGCCCTTGATCAAGACGTTGCGCACCCCAAATTTACAGATCGCCCTGGCGGCCTTGAGCCTATCCTGTGAACGCGCGATGCGAACGCCTGACAATATCTCCGCTTCGGGAATATTCGGCGTCACCAGCAGGGCCATCGGCAGCAGTTTTTCCTTGAGCGCTTCAACTCCCTTTTTCGAGAGTAGCGTTTTGCGGCTGGTGGATTTGATCACCGGGTCCACCACCAGATTCTTGACCCGCGCCCGCTTTAACAGGCGGGCGATAGATACCACCAGCGTCTCGTTGCCCAGCATGCCGGTTTTAACGGCGGCGGGTTTGCCGTCTGCCAGTACCGCGTTCAGTTGAGCCTCCACCTCTTCCGGCGACACATCGAATGTCGCCTGCACGCCTTTCGAGTTCTGGGCGGTGATGGAGGTGATAACCGACGTCGCAAACAACTCGTACGCGGAAATGGTTTTGATGTCCGCCTGAATCCCGGCGCCGCCGCTGGGATCGGAACCGGCAATAGTCAATACGGTTGAAACCTGTTTCATATCAAAAAAATCCTTGAATTAAAATCCAGCGAACCTTCAAAAAACCTCGCGGCCGGTTGAACCGAAGGGAGTTTATTTTGTTATCAAGCGTTAGAGGTGGGTCGCCAAACAGCCTAACCCACCGTTACGGATTTGGCAAGCGAGCGGGGTTTGTCCACATTTCTTTTCAGGGAGGTGGCCGTGAAGTACGCGAACAATTGAGCGATAACCATCTGAATCAGGGGCGCGATGACAGGCGGCACCGGGGGCAGAATCAACTCCTCGCTGAACAGTTCCCGGTCGCGGTTCCGCTCATCGAAGTGGATTCCCAAAACGAATCCGGAACGAGCGCGAATTTCCGCGACGCTGGCCAGGGTGGCATCGTACAGGGCTTTCTCGGAATTGGGGGGAATGAACACGATGGAATTGATATCGGAATCGATCATGGCCAGGGTGCCGTGCTTCAAAAATCCGCAGGGCATGCCCTCGGCATGGACGTAAGCGACTTCTTTCATTTTCAATGCGGATTCCAGGGCGATGGGATAATAAACGCCTCGCCCCAGATACAACCAGTTTTTGACATTGCGGTGGTGGTGAGCGATCCGATGAATAAAACCGGAGCGCTCGTTCAAAATGCCCTCAATGATACTCGGCAGGGACTTGAGCGATTTCATGTGTCCGTCATACGCTTTTTTCGTGAGAACCTGATTTTTGACGGCCAGCTTCAAGGCGGTGCGCGTCAACAGAATCATCTGCGCCAAAGCCGCCTTGGTGCTGATCACGCAGATTTCGGGTCCCGACCCCTGCAGAACCGGGTAGTCGACCATACGGGAGATGGACGATCCCATCACATTCACGATGGCGCCCGTTTTCGCGCCCAGGGACTTCGCGTGCTTGAGCGCGGATAGAGTGTCGTAGGTCTCACCGGATTGAGACACCGCCAGCACGAAACTGTGCTTGTCCACCGGTGACAGAGAAACAAATTCATCCGAGCTGATCGCCGGGATGTATCTACCCGCCAGCGAGGAAAAAATATAGTTGGCGTACAGTGCCACGTAATACGTCGTCCCAACACCGACCAGCTGGGCGCTTTTGCTTTTATGGATGAGGTTTACCAGGCCGTCGATGGTTTTCTCTTCCACTTCCAGAGCATTGATGACCGTCTGCGGCTGTTCGTAAATCTCCTTGAGCATGTAATGCGGATAGCCGCCCTTTTTGGAGGTTTCACTGTCCCATTCAATGCGCGTGATGGACTTGTCGACCTCTTCATTCGTAACGAAGTTTTTGACCGTGTAGCCGTCCTTGGAAACGATGGCATATTCGTCGTCGTCGATGATCACCGCGTTTTTGGTATGATCGATGAACGCGTTGAAATCCGAGCCGATAAATTTCACCTCATCCCCGATTCCCAGCAACAAAGGCGACTCCCTTTTGGCGCAATAAATCTGCTCCGGATCATGATTCGTGATGAAGGCCAGGGCAAAGGTGCCTTCCAACTGCTTGATGGTTTGCACCAGGGCGGCTTCGACATTTACCGTTTTCTTATAAAATTTTTCAAGCAAATGGGGGATCACCTCGGTATCGGTTTCCGACTGGAACGTGTGCCCCTCCTTTTGAAGCCGGGCTCTCAGTTCCTGATAATTGGAGATGATGCCGTTGTGGAGGACGGCAAAATTTTTATCACAGGATAAAAAAGGATGGGTGTTGTTGCGGGTAACCTGCCCGTGCGTGGCCCAGCGCGTATGGGCGATGCCCAACTTGGTGGAATGCCTCAGCACGTTTTCCTTCTGATAAACTTGACTCACTTCTCCTATGTTTTTTTTGACGAGGATGCTGTTCCGGTTCATCAGCGCCACGCCGCAGGAGTCGTAGCCCCGGTATTCCAGGTTACGAATGCCGTCGAACAAAACGTTGGATATATCTTTCAGGCCGACCGCTCCGGCTATTCCACACATATCATTTTCTTTCTATTTACGGGTCACGGAAAAATGGGCGGGCAAAACCTTGCCCGGCGGCACCATCGTTCCGGGTTCGATGGAATTCCCCGCGCCAATAACGACGTCATCCCCGATAAAAGCGCCCAGCTTCAGACGGCCAGTGTCCATGGTTTTATTTTGATGCTTGACCTTGATGGTGCTCCAGTCCAGTTGCCGGTTGACGGTCATGGTTCCCGCGCCGATATCCACGTTTTCTCCCAGCACGCTGTCCCCGATAAATGACAAGCGGCCGATATGGGAATTCTTCTGCACCACGCAGTTTTTCAGCTCAACTCCATAGCCGACGGAACAGTTGTTTTCCAAGGCGGTGTAACTGCGGATCAGCGAATTGTTGCCGATATAACTCCCCTTGCCGATGAAACAAGGACCCTCCAGCACGGCGCCCGCCTTGATCACCACATCGTCTCCAATATGAACCGTTCCCTGAATGGTAACATTGGCTTCGAGCTTCGCCGTTCTGGAAATCTCCGAATTTTCCCAGGAGTCCATGATTATTTTATTGGCTCTCAGAATTTCCCAGGGATAAACGATGTCCAGCCATTCGTCCTCCCACATCGAGGCGCGGAGACCCTCTTCCTTCATCAGTTCCTGGATCGCCTTTTCCATCGAGCGTTTGTTTTTTTCCAGTAATTTGAAAAACCTCTGGGGAAGAATATACACGCCGGCCAACACGTAATTGCCCAGGTGGTCGCCCTTGGGCTTCTCAATGATTTTGGTGATGTTCATGTTGGCGTTGAGAAATACGTTGCCGAACATCTCGTTGGAGGGCGGCAGGCAGATGGAAGCCACGGGCCCCTTGAAGGCGTGAAACGATTGCTGAGTTTTGCTGAAGATGTTTTCGGCGGTAACGATATCCCCGTAAATGAGCAGGAAATACTCGCCCGGCAATATCTTATCCTTGATCTTCAATACGGCATCACCGATTCCGGCGGACCGCCGCTGTTCCACGTATTGAAGGTTCAGGCCGTTATGCACATGCTCGCCGATCTGTTCGATCAGCTTGTCCTTGCGATGGCCGACCACCACAAAAATATCGCTGATCCCGGATTTCTGCAACAGGCCGAGACTGTGATCGAGCAGATATTTTCCGGCCACGCTGATCATGGGATTGGGCCGGGTGTCGGAAAACGGTTTCAGGTTGTCACCTTTTCCGGCGGCGAGGATTACAGCTTTCATGATTTATTTTCCGAATTCGGTTGATCGGGGGAAACGTGGGCCGGTCTGTCCGTCAGGCCTGAACAATCTGCTCGGCTTTTTTTAAATCGTCGGAAGAATTGATTCCGAAAATTTCATCCGCGTCCCGGGTCGAATAACATTCCACAGCCTGCCCGCTCCGGGAGAGAATTTCAACCGTATCGGTCAAATAATACTCGCCCTGCGCATTGCTGCGGTCGATGGAAGCTAACGCTTTGAAAAGAATGCCCTTATCAAAACAATAAACGCCAGAGTTGTATTCGTCAACATTTTTTTCCTGATCGCTGGCATCCTGGGCTTCCACAATACGCAATACCGCCCCTTTTGGACCCCGGATCACACGGCCGAAATCCTTCTTTTCGTTGGTCTTAAGGCTGAGCAGAGTACATTTTGCCCCGGTCTCGTGGTGCTTCCGGAGTAAGGCCTGGAGGGTGGCGGATCGGATCAGGGGCATGTCGCCACACAGGATCAGGACATCCCCTTCAAAATCCTTCAGAGCGGCCTCGGTTTCCTGCACCGCATGGCCGGTCCCCAACTGCTCGGTCTGCTCAACGAATTCCACCGGCCGGTTTTCGCAGGCCCGTTTAACCTCCCCGGCCTGGTAGCCCACCACCACGAAAACGCGTTGAGGGTTCAGAGTGGCCACCGTGTCCAGCACATGGAGCAATAGCGGACGGGCGGCCAAAGGATGCAACACCTTGGCGCGGTCGGATTGCATCCGGGTGCCTTTACCGGCGGCCAGAATAACGACGGCTAACTCTTGTCCCGGCATTTGATATTATAGTCCTGGATTTTTTTACGGAGAGTGTTGCGGTTGATCCCGAGAATGTTGGCGGCCTTGGTCCGGTTGCCCTCGGTTTCCTGAAGCACGATTTCCAAAAGAGGTTTTTCGACCCCGCCGATGATCAGATCGTGAAGCCCGCCATTCTGCCGGCAATCCATATGCGAGACGTACTGTTTGACACTTTTATCCAGCCACTTTTCGAGAAACGTCTGGATCTTTTTATCAACCTTCGGCATTGGCTTTCAACAGATTTAAAAATTTTTTCAAGTTTTCTGTCATGGGGGGGAGTGCGCATCCTAGCAAACACGCTCCGGGAGGTCAAGGACGGGTTGCGGCCAAACTGCTTTTTAATAAATTACAGTTGATAAAAAACAAGAGGATGGCATAAGATGGGAAATTATTTATTGAATACCCCAATATCAGGAAATCCATCGTGAAAGTCGCCTTCGCCACACTCGGTTGCCGGACCAATCAAAACGACACCGCGGAAATGCAGACCTTACTCGAACAAGAGGGGTTCTCCATTGTCGGCGCGCAGGAGCCGGCCGATATCTATGTCGTCAACACCTGTACGGTGACCGCCAAAAGCGACTCCAGCTCGCGGCTGGCGGTGAAGAAATCCCTGGCCATCAATGACGGCGCAATGGTCGTATTTACAGGGTGTTACGCCCAGAACAACCCGGATGAGGTGGTCCAGATTCCGGGACTGGATGTGGTTCTGGGCAACGCCAACAAACTGGAGATCGCTCAGGTGATCAAATCCCAACTGGAGCGGATTCACCCGAAAGACGCCTTCGGCCTGCCGCGAGTCCACATGTCCGACATCACCCGAAAATGGGATTTCAAACCCATTCCCGTTACCGATTTCCACGGCAAGACCAAAGCGTTCCTCAAAGTGCAAACCGGGTGCGACGAAGCCTGCTCGTTTTGCACGGTGGCGCGGGCGCGGGGACGGTCCATCAGCGATTCGCGGGAAAATATATTGAATAACGTGCGCAGTTCCATCGCCGCAGGGTTCCGGGAAATCACCCTCACCGGGATCAACCTCGGAACGTACGGGATGGACAGCGATCCGCCGGAAACGTTTTCCTCGCTGGTGGCGGACATTCTCGATCTCGAAGGCGATTTCCGCGTCCGTCTCAGTTCCATCAACCCCATGGAAATAGACGACCGGCTGATCGAACTCATGGCGGAGCGGAGCAACCTGTGCCCGCATTTTCACATCCCTCTGCAAAGCGGGGACGATACGATCCTCTCCCGCATGCGCCGGAACTATAACGCCCGTCAATACCGTGAGGGGGTCGCAAAGATCGCCCACCGGGTTCCCGGCCTGGGACTGGGGGCGGATATCATCGTCGGCTTTCCCGGCGAAACCGATGCCCAATTCGAAAATACCCGGCGCCTGGTGGAAGATTTACCGTTTACCTATTTACATGTGTTTTCCTATTCGTCCCGCACAGGCACCGAAGCCGCCGGTTTCGCCAATGATGTTCCCAAAGCCGTTAAAAAGGAGCGTAATAAAATTTTGACCGGACTGGCAAATCAAAAGGCACTGCGGTTTCGCCAGAGCCTTTTGAATCAAACCGTGCCGGTGCTGGTGGAGAACAGCCGTGATCCCCAAACGGGACGCTTGCGCGGCCATTCCGACACGTATATCCCGATTTCTTTCGAGGGTGGGGACGACTGGATGAACCGGATCGTTCCGGTTCGCATCGCTGAAGTTTCGGAACAACAGGTTTCCGGATGCCTGCCGTCATAACCCTGACCACCGATTTCGGCACCGACGATCCCTTTGTGGGCATCATGAAAGGGGTCATCCGGTCCATCCATCCCACGGTGGAGATCATCGACATCACCCACGGTATCGAGCCGCATAACGTGTTGCAGGCGGCTCTCGTGCTGAAGGCGGCCCATTCCTACTTCCCGAAGAAGACCGTGCACGTTGCCGTGGTCGATCCCGGGGTCGGAGGAACCCGCCGCCCGATGGCGGTCAAAAGCGGCAGCACTCATTTTGTCGGACCGGATAACGGGATTTTCACAACTGTGTTAAATTCAAAAAGCCGGTGTATCGAGTTGACGCAGAAGAAATATTTTTTGAAAAACGTCTCCGCAACGTTTCATGGCAGAGACGTCTTTGCCCCCGTAGCGGCCTGGATTGCCAGGGGCACACCGTTGAAATCTCTGGGCCGCCCGATCAAGGACCCGCAATCCCTGGAATTGCCCGAACCTGTCTGGAATGGCAAAGCCATCGAAGGCGAGGTGATCTATATCGACCGGTTCGGAAACGCCGCGACCAACATATCGCGGGAGATGGTTTCCAGTCACAGCCGGAACTTTCACAAATTGACTGTTAAAATAGGAAGAGCGGCCATTCGCGGCCTGGCGGGCCATTACTCGGAATGCGCTCCGCATATGACGCGGTCCATCATCAACAGTTGGGACGCGCTGGAAATATTCGAGCGGGAAGGCAACGCGGCCCGCGCTTTAAAACTGAAGGTGGGGCAGAAAATCCAGGTGATCCCGTAATCATGAATAAAAAAAGTCAAAACACAAACGGCATCAAGATCATCTGCCAAAATAAAAAAGCCCGGCATAATTATCATATCGAGGACACTCTGGAGGCGGGGGTGGTGCTGCAGGGGACGGAGGTTAAAGCTTTGCGCGAGGGCAAGGCCAGCATGGCGGATTGTTATGCCCTGGTGGAGCGCGAAGAAGTCTTTATGCTTCACTGCCACATCAGTCCCTATACCCCGGCGCATGCCTTCAATCACGATCCCATGCGCAAACGTAAACTTTTGCTCCACAAAAAGGAAATCGCCCGCCTCATCGGCGTCACCCAGGAAAAGGGCCATAGCCTGATTCCGCTGAAACTGTATTTCAAAAACGGCCGGGTCAAGGTGGAACTCGCCATCGCCAAAGGCAAACGGGACTACGATAAACGCGACACCATCAAAAA
>CBDVDB010000009.1:0-20694 GCA_965372625.1 uncultured Nitrospinaceae bacterium | reverse complement strand
AGGCCCATGGTTCCCGCGCCGATCACGGAAAATTTTTGTCCGGACGCTGCCATAATGTTCTATTCAGTATTGTAATTTTTGCTGGCAATATACCCTTCCGGAAAATCCCGGACCGGGGTTCCCTTTCTCACCCACATGACATCGCTGGCGGAGGCCAGAGGATTTTTTCTGAACACCGGCCGCAGTTCGTCCCCCTTGACCAGAGCGTTATAATCTTCCAGATTCACCATCCCGGCGGTCAACGTGTCCAACTCAATGCCTTGGGGAAGAACGGCTTTGATCCAGGCCACCGTCACCGGCAGTTGATCCATAAAACTGATGCCCGCCAGATTCACCGCCGTCGATTTCGTTTCGACATGGAACCGGGTATCACCCGGCAGGGTTTCCCATGTGGTTTTCTCATAGCATTCCGGACAATCCGCCCGCGGCACCTGAAACCCAAGCTCCCGTTTTTCGTCATGCCCGTCCTGATTGGAACAAACCGTGTAACGCAACACGGCATTTTCTTTTGCCATGATACCCTTAAAATAGGGAGACATGCCGCCATAACTTTTTTTATACCGAATGGCCGCCTCGCGCTCGACGATCACCAAATTTTCGGGATGGCGCGATGGCTTGTAACTTCTATCCTCGGGATCTAAAAACCTGTCTTTGACCGTCATCGTTACCAGCCTTTCTCGACTGTGGTTACCGTGATGTCGCTCCCCGTTCCGGCGTGACTGTGAAACAGAGCTTTTTCCACTTTGGGGATTTGAAGTTCCGGGTGACCGTATTTTTCTGCAATCATGCCTCTCATCTGCCAGATCACATCCACCGCCTGGGTATTGCCGGTCGCGCCGACGGCGTGCATCTGGCCGATCAAACCTCCGGACGGGTTCACGTACACTCCCTTCTCGCCGCCGATTCTGGGATTGACGGGCACTCGCCCCTGCTCATCCAACGGCAGTGGGGTGAACAGGGAGCTGGCATGGCCGTAGGGAACCATGCCCAGGTCTTCCATCGTTTGAATGACGCTGATGACAAAGGCATCGTGGATTTCGATGAGATCAAAATACTCCAGAGGATTGCCGGTGATGCCCGCCATCGCATAAGCCTTTTTGGCGGCCCAGCGTCCGGCTCGAAAAGAATGCAGGCCCGGATACTCGAGCGTTTTATAACGCTCCACCAGTTCGGGGTCCGCCACCTCATGCGGCAACAACAAATCTTCCTTGATCAATCCGCCGATCGTTCGGGGACGCTCCCCGGAGCGCATGCAGTCAGTGCCGTTGCCCACGCCGGTTACCCGGATCGGCTGGTCGGTAAACTCCTTCGCTAATTCCTCCGAAGCCACGATCACGGCGGACGCGCCATCGGTCATGAGACAGCAATCCAGACGGTACGAAGGCGTGGCCACGATTTTCGATTTTGGGACATCTTTCACCCCGATGAATCCACTGGTGTTGGGGGTGGCGTAGGGATTTTCACTGCAGGTTTGCGCGCGGCGGTTGTATTGCGCGTTGTTGCGCATGAGGACGGCGATTTTGTCGAAGGCGTCCCGCAATTCATCAGCGGAAACGGTTTGGCCGATAAACGTATCCATATAGGCCTGGGCCATCGCCGCATAATAGAGAGGATAAAAACCGCCCTGCGGAAGATCGGTCACGGTGCAGGAGGCGTGCGCGATAAATTCATTGCCCTGGAAGGTGTCGACCTCGGACATCTTTTCGTAGCCCACCGCCAGGACAATATCCTGTCTGCCGGAAGCCACCTTCTCGATGGCGGACTGCACTCCCAGTCCGCCGGTACAGCCGCCGCCCACGACACGGTAGGATTCCACCGGGTTGAGTCCGATATAATCGCGCGTCAGTGCTTCCCCCAGCAGTTGGCCGGCGAAATGGTCGGCGAAATGGGTGATGATGACGGCGCCCTTTTCCTTCATCAAGGCGCGGAACTCCCTGGGCTTGAGGCCGAGGTCCGCCACCGCCTCTTGGGTGGCCTGCATCGCCATCTCGTAAAACATGAGGTCGGGGTTGGCCTTGGCGAAATAATCCACCTTGCCGCCCGACAGCAGCACCACATTTCTTTCCAGTTTCCCAGCCATCTCCGGCCCCAATCTCCTCCCCCGGATCAGGGGAAGGTTATCGATTCACTGCCAAGGGACCGTTTCAGCGCCCGATCCCGTGGGAAATATCTCCTAATCTATTATTTTAACGGGTTTTTCGGGGGATGCGACCCTTTTCGTTCCGGACGGCCTTTTCATGGCAGGTTCTTTCCAAAAACCGGATATTTGGAAAAACCGGGAGGCAATCCCGGATTCCGGCCAACCCACCGCTTTATGTAAAATTGTTGCAGAGCATTTCCAATTTCCGTGATTGCCCGCCGAGGGGTTCCCGCCCGTGCAAATCCCACTTCCCTGGGTTCAATCAGGGATTCACCGGTCCATCCATTCCGCCCCGGCCAAGTCATGATAATATACAGATATGAACCGTTATTTCCGGCGGGCTGCCGCGCCTGCGCAAAGCTAATAAATAATTGAATTTAAAGGCTTAATAGTGAGAAAAGTTCAGCTTTTCTCCTGAAAATCCGTTATATTTATTGTATGTAATGACTTTATTCAGTTCACGGTATCTGGCCGGAGGTCCCGAGGCTATGGCTATCGGGATTGCTGTGTTTGAGGGCGCGGAACATTAATGAAAAGAAAGTTGCCGGTAATAAATATTTTATTGATCCTGATTCTTTTCCTGTTGTTGGGATGGGGGGGCTACAATTGGTGGCAACCCGAATTTTTCTCCACGGTTAAAAGAGACGGCATCGTGCCGACGCAACGGGAATTGATTGTCCCCACCCTTACCCGACAGCCGTATTCGAAAGCCATTGCGGGAGACGTGACCCGCCTCAATCTTTTTCGAAAACAGCGGAAAAAATATTACCGGCCCAAACCTCCAAAACCCAAAACCCGTCCCAAGGTAAAAACCGCTCCTCCCAAGGTGGCCATGATTCCACACCCGCCTCCAAAACCGGTTGCCCCGCCCCCGAAATTGATTTTGACCGGGGTGGTCCTGATGGATGGAAAAAAAGTAGCTATCTTTGAAGGAACCTACTCGGATATACGAGGCGGGAAGTTGGTTCAAAACCTGAAACCGCGCCGGAGAGGATACAAAATCGGCGAATCCCTGGGAGGGTACAAGATTGAAGCGATCCATAAAACCCACGCGACGCTTACAGCCATCAAAGGAAAACAGCTAATTCTTAAAGTATCAAAATCGAACTCATTTAATAGAATTCAGAAAACCGGATCCAGTTTCATCCAGAAAAGCAAAGCGGGGATCAATAAAAATATGATGCCGCCCACGCCCTTTAACACCCGCAAGCCCAAACCGTCCCCGCTTTTACTCAATCCTTTGAACACGGCTCCGCGTCCATCCGGAATTCCGCCAATTCCTACAAGACCCGGCTCCAAGGGGCAGGTGACCGGTCCTTCGCAACCCGGCCCTCCACCGCCATTGAGACAGAGCCCTACGGGCTTTTAGTAAATAGGATATGAACCATGCATAAAAAAAGAAACCCAATCGAAAAAATCCTGCTGGACAGCGGCAAGATAACTGAGGAGACGCTGGAGGAAATAAAACGCAACGATTTTCATCGGGGCAAGTATCTCGGCAAAGTGCTGGTCGATCATGGCTACATTCACAGCCAGGTGCTTCTGGAAGCACTGAGCCATGAATTGGGTTTTCCTTATCTTCAGGCCGCCGATTTTCCCAAGGACGCCTTGCCGGTACCGGGGTTGGAAGTATCCGAAGTATTTTTGAGGGAAAAACTGGTTCTCCCCCTGAAGATGGAAGCGGACAGCCTCACCCTGGCCGCGTTCGACCCTTTCGACTGGGAGACCTTTGAAAATTTAAAAGTGTCTTTGGGGAAAGAGGTCAAAATCAACCTCAGCAGTCAGGAAGATATTCTGGAGGGCATTGAAAATTATTATGGCAAAGGCCATTCGGTCATGGGACGAATGGTCAGTAACATTCAGGACCAGGAAGAGATCGAAATCGATTTTGAAAGCACCGAGCATATCCGCGACATGGCATCGGAAGCGCCGGTCATCAGGCTGGTCAACCACATCGTCAACCAGGCCGTCGATATGGGTGCCAGTGACATTCATCTGGAGCCCTTTGCGGAAGATTTGATTTTGCGCTACCGCATCGACGGCATGCTTTACGAACACGAAGCCCCGCCCAAGCGGTTGAACTCCGCCATCGTCACCCGCATTAAAATAATGGCGCATTTGGATATTGCGGAACGGCGTTTGCCGCAGGACGGCCGCATCCGTATCAAATCGCAGGGCAAGGATATCGATATTCGCGTGTCCACTCTGCCCACTCTGTTTGGCGAAAGCCTGGTGATGCGAATTCTGGACCGCAGTAACATCATCGTGCATCTCGAACATCTTGGATTTCCCAAAAAAGAGTTGGAGCTGTACCAGAAACTTATTCATAAGCCCTATGGTCAAATTCTGGTCACCGGACCCACCGGGAGCGGGAAGACCACGACGCTGTACGGCAGTCTCGAAAAAATCAATACTTCGGACAAGAAAATCGTCACCATCGAGGATCCCGTGGAATATCAGCTACGGGGGGTGAATCAGGTCCATGTTAAACCGCAGATCGATCTTACCTTCGCCAACGGCCTGCGGTCCATCGTCCGGCAGGACCCGGATGTCATCATGGTCGGGGAAATCCGCGATTCGGAAACGGCGGATGTCGCCATTCAATCCGCGTTGACCGGGCACCTGGTGTTCAGCACGGTTCATACCAACGATGCCGCGGGGGCGATCACCCGGCTCCAGGAAATGGAGATCGAAAGTTTTTTGATTTCATCGGCTCTTCTGTGTGTTCTCGCGCAGCGGCTGGTCAGGATCATCTGCACGGAATGCCGGGAGAGTTGTTCTATAGATCCGACCGCCCTTCAGGAAATGGGCATCGAAGATACGGAACCCCCCACCGGGTTCAGGGGCAGGGGGTGCGATCATTGCAACCAGACCGGATACCGCGGACGAACCGGGATTTATGAACTGCTGGTGATCAACGACGACATCCGGCAATTGATTCTGGCCCACGCCAGCAGCCAGGATATCCGCGAACGCGCTATTCAATTGGGAATGACCACACTGCGGCAGGACGGATGGCGCAAGGTTCTGGATGGAATCACCACGGTGGATGAAATCATTCGAGTAACCCATAGTTGAGCGGGCACCCAGTCATGACCACCTATTTTTATCAGGCAACCGACCCGGCAGGGGAAATCGTCGAGGGAGATATTGAAGCTTCCGATTACCGGGTCGCGCTCCAGAAAGTGCGCAACCTGAATTATTTTCCGATCCGGGTCAGCGAGGAAAAACCTGAAAAGTCGTTTTTCAAGAATTGGAGCGCTCCGGCTTCCCAGGCTTTCACCTTTTCGGCTGTTTCTTCCCGCGAACTCCTGGGTTTTACCCAGCAACTGGCCACCCTGATTTCATCCAAATTGACATTGGACAAGAGCCTGACGATTACCACCCGATTGACGGAAAAAGAAAAAACCCGGGAAATGTTCCAGGACATCCAGAAGCGGGTTCACGGCGGCAGCAGTTTCGCAGACGCGCTGGCGGCCTATCCCAAAGTATTTTCCAATATGTATATCAACCTGATTCGCGCGGGGGAATTGGGAGGGGTGTTGGATGTTGTCCTGAAGCGATTGGCGGACTTCCTGGAGAATCTCCAGGACACCAAAAGTAAAATAACCAACGCGATGATCTATCCGGCTATCCTCCTTTCGTTCGGTGGATTGGCCATAATTTTTTTAATGGCATTTGTCGTCCCAAAGTTTGCCGCGATTTTCGAGGATAAGGGTGACGCCATCCCTTTTTTAACAAAGGTTCTTCTTAACATCAGCGGTTTTATGATTCAAAACTGGTGGGCGATTGGAGCCACCTTGATGTTCGCCCTGATCGCCTTTCTGGTTTATGTAAAAAGTGATGTCGGAAAATTTCATTGGGATCATTTGGTTTTGAAGCTTCCTCTTTTCGGTGATCTGGTTAAAAAAGTGGAGGCGTCGCGATTTTCCCGGACCATGGCCACCCTGCTGAACAGTGGTGTTCCGGTTTTGCAGGCTTTGAATGTGGTTCAAAGTGTGATTAACAATCGCGTCGTCGCCGCGGCCATGGAACCCCTTAAGGAAGGATTGAAAAGCGGACAGGGCCTTTCCCGTTCCCTGCAGAAAACAGATGTCTTCCCTCCGCTCGCGGTTCACATGATCGTGGTCGGGGAGGAGACGGGTGAACTGGAAAACATGATGGTCAGCGTAGCGGATGCCTTCGACAAGGAAGTGGATAATTCCATCCGGCGGATCCTGACGGTATTGGGACCGTTGCTGCTCTTATCCATTGGGGGAACCCTGATTTTTATTGTGGTGGCCATTTTTCTGGGAATGTTTTCGGTCACGGACTTAATTATGTAAATAAGATCAACCTGCGACGCCCTCAAGGGAGGACTCATGCTTCAGGCAAAAAACTCATCCATGCCATCCGTCCTGGGTAACTCCAGAGGATTTACCCTGCTGGAAATCCTGGTGGTGATTACCATAATGGCGATCATTATGGCCTTGGTAGCTCCAAAATTTTTCGGAAAAGTAGACCGGGCCAGACAGGTGGACGCCCAGGCCCAGATCGAACTTCTGGGACAGGCTCTGGATCTGTACCGGTTGGAAAAGGGCAAGTACCCCTCCAGCGAGGAGGGTCTGCCGGCTATCCAGTCCTACCTCAGGAAGGAGCTCCCGAAGGACCCATGGGGGAAAGAGTATCTTTACAAATCTCCGGGAGACCACGGCGACTATGACCTGATTTCCTATGGCGCGGACCACGCCGAAGGCGGTGAAGACAATGACCTGGATATCGTCAGCTGGAAAAATTTCGAATAAACACCCTTCACCCCGGTTAAGGAGAAACGGTTTTACCCTGATCGAAATGATCGCGGTCCTCGCTTTGATCGCTTTATTTCTGGGTCTGGTGACTCCCTTCGCTATGAAAACGCTGGACCGGATCCAAAGCGACTCCTCGGTCCGCAAAATGGTATCGATGCTGGCCTCGGCCCGCAGTCAGGCGGTAGCGGCCAAAACGTCCTATGTCTTTCAGGGCGACCTCGACCAGAACCGGTACTGGGTGACCCATCCCGAAACGGAGGAAAGCTCGGAGGTCATCGAACTGAACCGGATGATCCGGCTCCAGGAATTTTATGACGGCGAAACGTCGTTCAGCGAAGGAATTTTTTCCGTCACCTTCTATCCCCTGGGCAACACCAGCGGCGGCGCAATTCTGCTGGTACCTTCCGATGCCGACGCTCCCTCCTTTTTGTTAACCATCGACCCGGTCACCGGGAAACCCTACCTGCAACATGTTTCGTAACGAAAAGGGGTTCACCCTTCTGGAAATCATCATCTCGATGACCATTCTGTCCGTGGGGATTTTAACGCTCGTTCAAATGTTTTCGGGCGGATTGAATCAGGCTGCGCAGGCGGATCAGTATTTGAACGGAGTTTATCTGGCGGAACAAAAATTTTCTCAAATGGAACTGGATGGTTTCAACACCGGTATTTCAGAAGGCGGATTTGGTAACCCGGAAACCTATCGATGGCAGTTGGAAGTTCTTCCTTACGATTCCCCTTTAAATGATGAGGAGGCCCGTATCCAAATCCAGAAAATATCGCTCAGGGTCTTTTGGGAAGACAAGGGAGTGGAAAAGGAAGTCCGGCTGGTTTCACTAAAAACCCAGGGGGAAACCCATACCGCGTCCGTCAATCAACTGGAAACTTCGGGTCAGGATTCGAATCTTAAAAAACCGCCGACCCTGACCGCCAAAGAACTCAAATCCCCGGTGACCCCATGAAGCGAAGAATGGCAAGAGAGTCGGGATTTACGCTGCTGGAACTTATTATTTCGCTGGCGATGGTCGCGGTTCTGGTGACGGCCTGTCTCATGGCGGTTCGCCTGGCCACTGCGTCGCGGGAGGCGGGAACCCAAAAAGCCGATATGCACCAACGGCTCAGAGTCCTTCATGAGCGGTTGCACTCTACCCTGCGTTCGACGCATCTCATTTTCATATCCCCCGAATCCCAATCCCTGTTACCGGATGATGATGAGGAAAAATCCGGCGACTCCAGGATTCTCGCCTTTGAAGGTAAGCCGGAATCGCTTAAATTCGTCACCTTCAGCGAGCCACTCATCAACGGAGAATCTTCCCCCTGGATGCATGAAGTCCGTTTTTACCTGAAAAAAAATGAGGACACCGATTCGCTGGAAATCTTCCTGAATGAGCGCCCTTTCTCCCAAAAAGATTTTTTCGCACAGGAGTCCCAGGGGCTGGAAAAGGGTCAAACCCTTCTCATAGCACAAGATGTGGCCTATTTAAAGTTCCGGTACTACTATGAATTATCGGAAGACGGAGGTTCAGAGGTCTCTCCCGAGGAGAAACCGGTAAAGGTTTCGGGTGTATGGGCCGATAAAATAATTACGGAACCCTTTGATTTTAAAAGCAATATAGGTGACAATAAGATTACGGATACAACTGAGGAAACCATTCGCCTGCCCCGGGTTATAGAAGTTTCGGCAGGCCTTTGGCAGCCGGGCCGCCCCGAAGAGGGGGTGGAGCCCTATCAGGTGGAACTGCCTCCAACGATTATTCCCATTCAAACGGGATTGATTTTTAAGAGGTTGGAAGAAGAGGAGGATAGTGGTGCGCCTGAAGAGTAATGAAAGCGGCATTGCGCTGATATTGGTGATGTGGGTCATGGTTTTGCTCATCGCCCTGGGTACCGAGTTTGCCCTCTCGATGAAAACCGAGGTCAATACCACCCGCAATTTCAAGGAGGATGTCGAAACTTATTATCTGGCGAAGGCGGGTATGAATCTGGCCCAGGCTGAAATTCTTTCCGATGCGCAGTTCCATTCTTGGACCGAAGAAAAAGGATATGTTTTCGGTCCCGTCGCGGCGGAAAAGAGCGCTGACAGCAAACCGGGTCAAGAGGCGGAAGAACTCGAAGCACCGGAGCCGCCACAAAGAACGGATTTGCCTTTGGGTAAAGGTTTCATTCATTACTCCATTCGCGATGAAAACGGGAAGATCAATATCAACACTGCGTCCCGGGATGTCCTGAGCAAAGTCCTGGAGGCTAATGGCATGCCACTGGGTTCGGATAGAGATACCATCGTCGACTCCATTCTGGACTGGATCGATAAAGACGAGCGGCACCGGGTGAATGGCGCGGAGTCGGATTACTACCAGGGACTGTCGCCGGCGTATTCCGCCAAGAATGGTCCTCTGGATAGCCTGGAAGAATTATTGAAAATTAAAGGTGTCACGCCCGGCCTTTTTTATGGCGCCGAAGAATATAAGGGCGAGGAACCCTCGGATGCGGAGAACGCTCCCGGACTGGTTCGGATTTTTACCGTACAGAAGGTGGCTCAATTCAACCCTAATACCGCCGAGCGGGCAGTGCTGGAAATCATGTACCCCGAAAATCAGGTCGATGAAATTCTGGCAAAAAAAGAGGAACGCGGCTGGTACAACCAGTCCAGGTCCACTCATTTCAGAATCGAAGCGACCGGAACATTTGAACACAGTCCGACACGACACACGATTGTGGCGATCATAGAAAAACAAAGCACGGGAGACAAGGCTACTTTGTTGACCCGCTATTGGAACGATAATTTTATTCGGAGATAAACGGTTTGCCGGAACAATACCTGGGCATTGATATTCGTGACGAATTTGTGTCCCTGGCCCTTGTGGCGAAAACGTGGGGAGGGGTGGATATTGTCCGGTCCCATTGGTTCCGCCTGTTCCCGGAGCAGGGGAGCGAGGAAACCGAAAGCCATTTTGAACAGGAGTTGAAGGATTTTCTCAATGTAACAAAAGTGAAGCCCAAGGCGGTCATCCTGAGCTTGCCGCGCCAGAACAGTACCGTGCAATCTTTCGATCTTCCGGCGCCGGGCGCGGCGGCACTGGACTCCATGATTCAATTGGAAATGGAACGGCATTTTGCCTTTCCTTTAGATTCCATGAGTGTGTCTTATCATGTGGTCCCGATAGAATCGAACCGGAACCATATATTGGCGGTGGCGGCCAAAAGGGAACCGGTTCAACAGGTTCTCAACTGGCTGGCCCGATCGGGGCTGAAAACCCAGGTAGTCGATCTGTCCCTGTTCAGCCAGATAAACGTACTGAACCAGAACGGGGAGACCGGTCCGGAACTCCAGGCCATAGTGGATATCAGCTCCAACCGTGTCGATGTTTCCCTGATCAAGGGAAAAACCCTGATCATCAGCCGCAGTGTTTCGATCCCCGGCGAGGATTTTAAAAATATGTTTTTTCATCACGATCTTCCCGAATCCCTGACGGACCGGGTCACGGAGGATTTTTCCAGTTTTCTGACAGAGGTTCTAGAGTCCACCCTGTATGGATGTAAATCCCTGGACAGCGATGAATCGATCACCCAAATCCACCTCTTCGGAGGAGGGCATGGGTTGGAATATCTGCTGGCCCCCATTCAAACCCACACCGGTGTGAAAACAGAAGCGGTGTTGCCCACTTTTATGAAGAAGGATTCTCCTTTGAGTTTTATTCCGGCCTTCCAAATGACGGCACTGGGACTTGCCTTGCGGCCGGCCATGCAGAAACCCATCAAGTTGAATCTGCATCCGGAAGCGCGACACCAGAGGGCCATAAAATCGGAATGGAAATCCACCGTGGTTCTCTCTGTAATGATACCCGCCATTTTGGCGGGCCTGCTTCTGGGGCAGACCTACAGGAACAACATCATTCTGGACTCTTTGGATCGCCAACTGGAAGAGATCAAACCCCAAGCCGGGAAATTGCAAAAGATCGATCAACACTATGCGGCTTTGTCGGGTTATACGGATAGCTTGAACGCCATTGAGCGTCGATCGCCCTTAAAACTGCCTTTGCTTAAGGAATTGAGCCACACATTGCCCAAAGATACCTGGGTGACTCGGATAGCCATCAAACAAAACCAAGTGGAAATTCAGGGATATTCCGCATCGGCTTCAAAATTGATTCCCCGGTTGGAGGAATCGGATTTTTTTAAAGATGCCCAGTTCAAGGGTTCCGTGACCACAAAATCCCTGGGCAAACGTTTCACCATTCGGTCAACCATGGAGCCCCGCGGATGAGCCAAACCCGGACAGCAAGAGAAAAAGTTATTTTAACTCTAACCGGTGCCGTAGTTCTTGCATTTGTATTTGTAGAATATATCGGCGAACCGCTTTATCTGAAACAGAAGAACCAGCAACAGAAAATCGAAAATAAAATTCTTTTTATCGACAAATACCATGAAATTTTAAACCAGAAGGATTACTACCAGGAAAAGGAGCAGGTGAACAAAAAGTTAACCGTTCATCTGGCCAAAATATTTCTTTCGCCGTCACAGCCGGCTTTGGCCGCGGCGGGCCTGCAGAAATCTTTGGAAGACAAGGCCAAAAAAAGCCGTGTCCATCTGGTTCAGGTGAAGGTGGAGAAAGCGAAATTCATGGAGGACCTTTTAACCGTTCCCATAAAAATCACGGTCAAGTCGTCCCTCGAAGGGTTGACCCGTCTCATCTGGTCCATCGAAAACGATGAGAAACTTCTGGTGGTTGAGGAACTGGTGGTCCAGCGAAGGAACAAAAAGGAACCGGAGCAATTGGAATCCCATTTGCTGGTGAATGGCTTTATTCAACAACGGAAACCGGAGAAAACGAAAACAACGTGATGAGAGCCCTGGCAATCATATTAATATTGACGATGGGTGTCATGTGGAACGGCTGTGCCAGCGAGCCTTCTGCGATCGAACAATTGAAAAATTCGTACAAGGATCCGATAGATGCCATGCGCCTGCCTCCCAAACCCAGTCCAAGAGAGAAGAGAGCGCCCGTGTCGGAAGATTCCCAGGGCGCAGAAACTCAGGAGAGCGCCTCGTCGGCTTTGGACCTTTCATCCCTTCCGGGTAAACGGGAGCCCGCAACAAAGCAACTGGTTGTCGTTATAGATGAGAAGGTTCCCCTTTATAAAGGACCGGGACCTCAGTTCAAGCGCCAGGCGTTTGCCTACCGGGATCAAAAATTTCAATTGTCCCGCACCGTCAAAGGAGCTGAACCCGGGATTTCATGGCATCTGATCAAGGACCGGAATAATAAGAGCTACTTTATTTCTTCCGCCGCCACCCGGATTATCAAGAAGAAAGTGTCGATTTCCAGAAAAGTGGTCCTCAAAACAAAAAAATCGGCCGATGCGGTCGATCCCCAGGGTATGTTTGATCCCACGCCTCCCCTTCCGGAGGAATTGATCAAGGCCGATCACCTTACGTTGAATTTCGAGCATACGGATATCTACGAGGTGATTACCACTTTTTGTGAATTATTGAAGATCAATTACATTATCGAAGGGAAGGTTCAGGGGAAAATCACTTTGCAAACTTTCCGCAAAATCCCTACCAAGGACTTATATTCCGTGTTCGAGCAGATTCTTGCGGTCAACGGAATTACGGTGGTCAAAAGCGGAAACTTTTACCGGTTTGTTCCTATCCGGGAATCCTCCAAAAAACCTTTGAACCTGTATTACGGCAACAAACCCAAGATGCCCGCCAAAGACCGGGTAGTTATTCAGCTGATTCCGCTGAAGAATCTGCCGGCGGCAACCATTAAAAAAACCATCGCTCCCTTGATAACGAAAAACGGAATCCTGCTGGACATCCCCGAAACCAACATTTTGATGTTGATCGATCTGGCATCGTCTGCCAAGCAGATCACGCATGTGGTGGAAGCTCTGGACACGGATAAAATATCTTCGTCCGACATACAACTCTACACCATCAATCATTCCGATCCTGAAGTGGTGACCGAGGAGCTGAATGAAATTTTCAGTTCTGTCGGTTTCAGCAGCGCTCTGAATAAATCGCTGACCTTTATTCCTCTGGCCCGGATCAATTCGATTCTGGTGGTCAGCTCCCTGGAGGATGTGATGGAGCGGGTGGATTTCTGGATAGAAAAACTGGACCAGCCCATTGCTGGCGGCAAGCTCAGCACATTCGTCTACTATATTCAAAATGCCGAGGCCGAGAAACTGGCGGGTGTACTGAATACCATTTTTGCAGATAAAAAGGATAAAGGCATTTTAGGCGGCGCCCCAAAATCCAAGCCCAGTAAAAAAGGCCCGGCGAAAACACCAAAACCGAAATCTCCGATTCAAAGAACCACCTTTAAAGTTCAGGGCGGGATGGATCGCGACCTGATTGGAGAAATTAATATCATTCCCGATGTGGACACCAATTCCCTGGTCATCCGGACCGAACCTAAAAATTATCCGGCAATCCTGGAAATTATCCACAAACTCGATCTTTTGCCCCAACAGGTCCTGATCGAAGTCCTGATCCTGGATCTGACGCTGGATGATGAAACCCGGACCGGTATCGAATGGGCCTTGAAGGGTACCGTGGGGACCCAGGGAATCGATGGTGGCGACAAGATCGTGGGCGGCGGCGGATCGGGGTCAACCAGCACCCTCGGCGCGGCAATCGCCAATACCGCCACCTCGCTGTTCGCGCCGGGCGCCAGTTTCTTTGTTCAGCAAAAGGACCGGTTCATCGGACTGCTCCAGGCATTCGCTTCCGATTCCAAGGTCAATATCATAGCCAACCCGATTCTGATCACCTCGGACAATAAACAGGCGAACATCTCCATTACGGATGACATTCCGATTCAAAGCACCGTGATCTCCACACCCACAGCAGGGCAACCCCTGACGCAAACGACAATCGAGTATCGCAGCGTCGGGATCAAGCTGGGTATCCTTCCAAAAATCAATTCCGACAATTATGTGAATTTGAAAATCGACCAGGAGATCAGCAATCTGGGCCCCACGATTCAAAATTCCCCGTCCTTCACCACGCGGACGATGAAAACCGAGGTCGTGCTCAAAGACAATCAGGTTCTGGTGATGGGCGGCCTGATGCGAACCACGGAAACGGAAACCGTGGAGGGGATCCCGTTTTTGAAGGACATTCCTTTTTTGGGAAGGCTGTTCAGCACCCACGTCACCACCTCCCAGCAAACAGAGTTGATGCTGTTCATTATACCCCACGTCATTTCCAATACCGAGGACTCCAACTTCATTACCAGGCAATTCAAAAGAAAACTTGGAGGCCTGAAGAGTGAATTCATTGAAAATTCTGAAGAGAAAAAACTTTTCTAAATCCGGCGGTTGCCTGACACTTCTTGTATCTTAAATATATAATTTATCCCCTCTTTAAAACGATCCCCAAGGCTATAAAAACTGGCCTGCGCCAAATCGACGTAAGGCATTGGTTTAATTGGTGGGCCATCACGGGATCGAACCGTGGACCTGCTGATTAAGAGTCCGAATCCGTTATTAATCAACAACTCACTGCAACAAATAACAATAAAAGAATAGTAGAGTTAACCGAAATCCTCTACTGTAGCTTGTTGCGGATAACCGCTAGAAATTAATTGGAAGTGGCCCTGAACTGGCCCACGGGATATTCTGCCTTGGGTATAACGGTCATTAGTGCCGCCGTTCTGTTGACCGGCACGGTCAAATCGTATTCCTGCTTATCCACGCAACTCAGGCACCGCCACTTCGCTGGTCCTTTAAACGCTCCACCCTTATGCTGTGACTGAATCAGCGTAACGCCACGGGCGCGAGAGACTCTGTTGTTTTTTCCAGGTTTTCCGGTTTTTTAGCGCGGTTCACCTCGATCCAGCTGCTTTTCGGAAAACCAGGCATTAGGGTCCTCTTGGCAATCCACTCTACCCCCCGTTTAGGCAGGAATCCCTCCCCGGCTTTTTGAATTCTATTTACATAACTTTTACATTTCTAAGTTTTTCTTGGGAGATAATATATCTAGAAATGAAATACATCGTTTCAATAAAATCGAAACGCGTTTTAAGAAAGAGCCTATATGTTCATGGCAGCCTTTAATAATTCGATAAACTGGGTTGATTTCAAAATTCTAAATTAAATGGGACGAAAGGGTTCTGAAATCTGCGTTCGCGCATCGGTTGATTGGCAATCTTAAAATTTTTGATAATAATTCTGATTACGCTTTCTGTGCGCTAAAGGAGCTTGCAAGTGATAAAAATACTTTTGATTCAGCCCAAAACTCCCGAGACTTTCTGGAATACGTTAAGCACATCATCATTAACCAAGACTAAATCCAACCTGGCTCCTTTAGGATTAGCGACTGTAGCCGCGTTGACCCCACCCGATTTCGATGTGGAAATAGTGGATGAAAATGTTTCGGAAATTCCATTTGACGCTTCTTATGACATAGTGGGAATTACCGGGTACACGCTGCATTCCCAAAGAATGTTTGAAATCGCCTCGCAATACCGTAAAAAAGGAGTCTTGACTGTTGGCGGCGGTCCTTTTTGCAGCGCTCATCCGGAAGAGGCTGAACCTCATTTTGATGTATTGGTCTGTGGTGAGGTGGAGTATGTGTGGAAGAAATTTTTAGAGGATTGGCGGCAAGGGAACCACAAGGAAATTTACAAGGGCGGCGACCGAATTGATTTGTCCGTATCGCCGGTTCCCCGATGGGACTTGGTAAACCTGGATAATTATGAAGGGTCGGTTGTCCAAACCTCTCGCGGGTGCCCTCACGATTGTGAATTTTGCGATGTGGTTTCCCTGTTCGGCCGCGGCAACCGCTACAAACCGATAAAAAATATCATGAAGGAAATCCAGGTCTTGGCTGATCGCAATCAAAACTCACTGTTTATTGCTGACGATGACTTTATCGGGAACAGAAAATTCGTTAAAGAACTCCTTAGGGCGTTCATTGAGTTCAACTCAAAATTAAAATGTCCCCTGCGGTATGTTACCCAGGTAACCCTCGACGTTGCCATGGATTTGGAACTTTTAGATCTCTTTAAACGGGCCAATTTTCACATGCTGTTCATTGGAATTGAAAGTCCCAACAAGGAAAGTCTCATTGCCGCCAATAAAAAGCACAACCTCCGAATTGAGATGAAGGAAGCCGTACGGCGAATCCAATCAAGAGGTATTTTGGTCCTTCCCGGAATGGTGGTTGGGTTTGATATGGACGGACCGGATGTTTTCCGCCAGCAAACAGAATTTTTGAAGGCGGCGGGATTATGTCTTCCGTTTGTAGGGATGCTGACGGCGCTAAGGGGAACCAAATTATGGGATCGTCTCGAAAAAGAAGGGCGGTTGCTTCCGCATCTTGAAGAGGGCAACTCCTTCAGCACGGTGAATTTCACTCCCATGAAAATGACCCGGGAACAATTGAAAAGAAATTACGTGGGTCTCCTCAGGGAGGTTTTCAGCTATTCGCATTTTTTAGAGACCTTTAAAAACCTTCTGGATCAAATTGATATTCATGAAATTCGAAAAGATTCTCCCCTGGCGAATCAGAGAGTCCCGCTCAGTCTGCTGTTTTATTTTGGAGGGACGATTTTCAGGCTGGTTCGTCATTATATGTTCAATAAGAATCGGGAGGAGAGGAAGTTTTTTTGGTCTGTGATCCGAATGGCCTATAGAAAAAGTCCGCTTTGCCTTTCCCTGGCTCTCTATCTTCTGTTTTTTTTCAAGGGGGAGAAGGAATTTGTTGAAAGAAATATTGCATTTGCCATTCGTCCGTCTCAGGCGGAAATTTCCGGGAAGAAGTCCCTCATTTATCTAGGCCCCGCATCCAAAGGGGTTGCAAGGGTTTCTGAAGACCTCTCCTATTGATTTGAGATTGCGTTGGTTTTCACCCCTGTTCTCTTATGGTCTGGCCATGTTGAACAATCTTTTCAGACCATCTTTTCGGCAAAAAACACTGTGACCTCTGGATTGATCTGAGTTTCTGGATACATCTTTTTGTGCTGAAGGAAAAACGGCATTTCGATAACAGGGTCACAAAAGATACATTTCAGCGAATAGTGAGGAAACAATTCCAATATTTCCCCCGTACCCACAAGAAATAACAGCCCATGGGGGTTCATAGCCTGGGCTACTGAATCTAAAATATTTTTAGCAGCCGCCTTGTCCTGATAATACCTAAAGGGGATCCATCTGAAGACCAGCCCATACTTTTCTTTATAAGCGGATTCAACATTTTCTTTTTCCGGGAGAAAAGAGACCTTCCGAAGCGCCTCAAGTTGTTTTCTGGACGCGGCGTAATCCCATAAAAGCTGGGCGTTTTTTTGGGCAAATTCCGCATCGCTGAACAAAACTGTGTATTCTCTTTCGTGGGTGCAATCGATGCAGCCGGAAATCACCGTATCAAAATTGTGAATCAGCACACGATCGATTTTTCCCAACCGGGTTGCCATGCTGGGAAAATTTTCCATGTAAAAGAAAATCTGATCCACCACCATGGGTTGTAGCGAGGATTCCTCGATTTCCGAGGAACCTTCCGGATAAAAGGGAACGGTTAGAACGGCCCTGACCGGGTTTACTTTGGGAGGACATTCTTTGAAAAAATTTCTCCAATTAAATGGATACGTCGGAATTTGGGTTCGGGTTCCCGACTGGGGAGAAATCTGCCACAGGGGCAAAAGAGGAATTTCCCTAAAGATATCATTATCCTCGATGAGAAGGATAGAATCTTTTTTCACCTGTAACTGTCTTTGACAGGAAGGCCTACCGCCATTCGCGCAATTGATAAATGGGAGTGCCGCCGGGTCATCGAGGATCGTGACTTTATACAGGAAATGATCCTGCACGGTCATACAAGCAGAATATTCATCGCTGAAATATCGCCAGGGTGGATTCGGCACGGGGTCCCAGAGAATCCGGTGAGAACTGTTGTAGTCCATAAAGACTTCCAAGAGATCTTTCCCTTCAGGAACTGTGGGGGAGAAAAAGGCGGAAAATATTTGAAACGCTTTTTCCGATGGGTAGGTGGGCAGGCCGCGGAACCGTAAAGGTTCAAGTTGAGTTTCCCGTGACTGGTCATCGTACAATCCCCAGACCAGTTCAAATGCTGCTCCGCCCGCCCCTGGAGGCGCTGACTGGAACAGCTCCACCGTGGGGATGATATCCAGCCGGGCCCAGTTCAGCTTGGGCATGTAACTGATGAAGATCGTTCGATCGAATGTCCCATCCGCTAAAACATAAAGTCCATCTTTGGCAAGGTGGATATCGTATTGGCCTTCACCCACAATTTTAAAATTATCATCCTTGTAAAAATATTCCACTTCCGCAAGGGGAACCTGCCAAACCTCTGCTGCTTTTTTTCGCAGATCATCAAAAGTCATTGTTTCCCAACCGGGATGAGCTTTTAAATCCAATCGAGTTGAAAATATTTTTGCTTCAGGTTTGATGCCGAACCATTGTCCACCGTCGAGCTGCATTCGAGCGTGTACCAGCCTGATGTTTCCGGAATCTTTACCTTTTTCCCATTCGCACTCCTGAAGGGGGTGCCCCTCCGGATCAGTGAAGAGAAAACGCCTTCCCTGGGAACCGTAAAACACAATATGTCCCGTCGGATAGATCTTGACCCGGGTATTGGCCACACTCGGCTGGTCATTAACAAACCAAAAGGTGCTTCCGTTAATGGTTTGGGTTTTAAGGCTGGGGAGCTGATCTTTAATTACCGAAACCTCAGCCTCATTATTCCGAAACCGAATGCTTTTCGGGCGGGTGAGCGTGGTGATCAGTCTTTCCTGGTCAGACATGGAAACCTAGTAGCCGGGGAACATCAGTGAATTATGCTGTTTTGAGCGTGTTCGGATTGAATCAACACTCACAGCTTACATAAACAGGCCGTCTTTAAACCCAACATCTCTACCTATCCCCAGCGGTAGGGAAAATGCAGAAAGGGACACCGTTGCCTCGAGAATTCTTTCCCGTTTTCCAGATTGTCCTTGAAATTCGAAAACACATCCCTGAGAGGCGGAACGAGTTTTTCTTTAAGTTCCTCCGGCACCCAATTGATCCTGTCGACTGGCCAGTCCTCAACTCTGTAAATATCCAGGTTGAACTTTTTGTAGGGCCCTTCCAGGGCCTCTTCGAATCCGTAAACATACGCCTCGGAATATGCTTTGTAAAACAACTCGTTGATCAGATCAGGATCATGCAATCCCGGCAGAAAATGCCCGAGTAATTTCTTCATATAGGGTTCGGCGTGCTCAATAAATTCCGGTGACAAGGCATCATGCAAAGTGTGATAGCAGATGAGAATGTCCTGCAGAGCGAACCTGAGTTCTTCTTTTGCCCTATGAAAAGGCCGCCGATTGGGATCGATCAATTCCTTGAGTTGCTTGATGTTGCGGAGGGTGTCAAAGATAAGGGACTCTTCCCAGGCCGCGCTGTTCCAAACGAAGAAAGCGCGCAGGAATTGCACCTCCGTATTTTGCTCCCACATCTGCAGAGTGGTGGTGGGTCGAATGTTATTGGTGTAAAAGACCGTTTCGCCCCATTGCGGATTTTCAAAATGCAGACCATAATTTTTAAAAATGCCCTGGCAGGTCTGATGATAAAGCTTCATCAGTCTTTCAAAGTTCACGTTCTCGTCCAAGGGACTGTTTTGTGGCAGGTTGACCATGCTGTAAAAGCGGATGACTCTGGATATGACTCGTCCTTCCCTGTCGCCCACCAGATAAGCGCCTCCCCACAACCCTGAAGTGATGGGAACATCAATTTGATATTCCCGGCGCAGGCGTTCAACAACGATAACGGCAACGTATCTAAACACTTCATGCAGGCAGAACATATTCAGTTTGCCGTCAAAGTATAGCCGTTTGGGCAGTTGCGTTGGCAGGTCTATGAACTTTTTTGATGAGTTAATATCGGGCATGTCGTCGAGCCCTCCAAGGAATTCAGCCCAAGACTCTTTTAAGGTTGCGAACCGGCCGCCGGCCATGCTTCCCGGGGCGAGCAATCTAGAACCGTTTCAAAAGTTCCTGAACCTTTTTCCGATAATCTTCTTCCGATATCAAGTTATCCTCTTTCAGTTCCTTCAACACTTTCAGCTTGTTTTTAAGAACGGTTGCTTCCCTATTGCCCTCTGCTGCAGGTTTCCCGGCATCGGTGCTTCGCTGTTTCCCGTTCTGCGGCGGAAAGTGGACTTGCAACCAGGTTTCTTCCCGGATTTTCATTCCCAAAAGATTGGTCTTGTAAAAATGCTCCTGATTGGCCTGTGGGACCAGTTTCCAGTTCACGAGTATTTCTCCGCCGGACTCCTGCGCCACCGACTGAAAATCCTCCAGATATTCCAATCCCTTGATTTCGCTGAATCGCCAATTCAATGCCCGGCCAAAGACGAACACATCACCCGCGGTTCTTCCTGCAGGAGTTTTCAACGAAAAGCGGAGAGTCTGGTTCGGCTGGATTGTCATTAATTTTTTGCGGAACAATTGAGACAAGCGGGCGAGGTTCTCTTTATCGAAGATGGGTTCCGGCTCCTCCCACGCCACCGTGAGTTTCCGGGCGAAATAAAGACTGCCCGCCATTCGATGGAATTCAGACTGGGTGAAGCGGTAGGGATGGTCAAGGGTTTTATTCCATAAATGCTCATCACTTTCCTGAACCGGCTGGGCCGCCATCTTCCCCCGCAGCTGGGCGCCGGCCCCGGATTCTGAAACGCATAAAAAAGGCTGGGAAAGAATAAACAAGATTAAAAGGATTTTGCCGATTCTATCCCAGCCGAATACTCTGGATTCAAGTTTCATTG
>CBDVDB010000008.1:0-20997 GCA_965372625.1 uncultured Nitrospinaceae bacterium | reverse complement strand
CCCCTCCAAATCCCCGCAAAAATAATTTCTGCCAGGCGCAGGGCCAATTTCGCTGAGGCGTTATGGCGGGATTGATAAGCTACTTTCGCCAGTCGAGATTTTAAAATTATCAGCGGCGATTCGCCGCCTGCCAGGCGCCAGCCTGGGCGGAGTGGCCCCCCAAGGCCGGGAATTTGGTATGATGTCGGAAGCAGGGCTCTTTCATGAAACCTCTTTGCCAGCGGGTGTGACTCAGTGCGGTTGAACCTTTTCATTCTGATGGTCTGTCTTCAGGCGGGCCTCCTGAATCCTTTACCGGCGTTCGCATTAGGGGAAGCCTCGAAAATCGTCATTCCTCAAATCAAATACCAGGGCGGGGCCTACAATCCCCGGCCTCATGCGGTGGAAAGCCTGCTCACGCAAATCGCCAAGCGCACTTCCGTCGAGGTCAAAAGGTCACCTCTTTTCCTGAAGCCGGGGGACGCCCGGTTGTACCGTTATCCTTTCATATATATGAGCGGCAAAAAGGCCTTCAAGCCGTTCAGTGAAAAAGAATTGAAAGCTCTCCGCAACCATCTGACCTACGGCGGGTTCCTGTTGATCGACGACAGTTCCTCCAGGCCCAACTCGCCGTTCGACAAATCGGTGCGGAGAATGATCGGCCGCCTGTTTCCCCAAATTCCCCTGCAACGCATTCCCCGCAGCCACTCCATTTTTCGATCTTTTTACCTGATCAACCAGGTGGTGGGCCGGGTGGTGAACAAACCGTATCTTGAAGGAATCACCACCAAAGGCCGTACCGTTCTGGTGTACTCCGCAAACGATCTCGGCGGCGCCTGGTCCAAAAGCAAACTCGGGCACTGGGATTTTGACATGATCGGCGGCGGCCACCGGCAAAGAAAACTGAGCCTCAGGCTGGGCGTCAACATCGTCATGTACGCACTGACGTTGGATTATAAAAAAGACATGGTGCATCTGCCTATCATTCTCGAACGGTTGCGGAGGGCGAATCCCAGGTGAACTGGCTGGCCACACTATTGGGCGAGGAGGGGAACGAGTACAACGCCTGGGAATTGCACTGGACGTCGGACGTTTGGGGAGGAACCTTCATTTTTCTGGGAGCGCTGATCGTTCTGGCGTTGTGGTTTTCCTGGAGCAGTCTGGCGCGCATTCGCTCCCCGTGGAAAAAAGCGTTTCTCTTCGGTCTGCGGGGGGTCACCCTGGGGGTGGTGGCGATGGCCATTCTGCAGCCGCAGTTGGAATTCAAAAAAATCCAGTCCTTGAAAAATACCATCGCGGTTCTGCTCGACGACAGCAAAAGTATGACCATCAAAACCTTTCCCTCCGAAAAGCCCCGGGGCGATCTGGTGCGCAAGGTAATGACGGGTAACCGGGAATACTTTGAAACCTTGAAGCAATCGTATGAAGTGGATTTCTTTTTCGTTTCGGACAAGATCGATCCCGTGCCTCTGGCGAAAACCGTGACGGAGTACCGGGAACAGGCGGTCAATACCGATCTGCATCAGGTGTTTCTGGACGTGGCCCAACACTACGAGGGCCGGTCCTTGCAGGGTGTTTTCCTTTTTTCCGACGGGGCCGATCTGACGCAGGACCCGTCCGCCATTTCACCTGAGTTTACGGAAACCCTGACCCGGTTGAGCGGGCCGGTTCATACCTTTCAGGCGGGGAGCAACGAGCGGTTCAAGGATCTGGCTATCGAAAAAGTGGACGCGACGGATTTCGGCTTCATCCATCAGCCGCTTAATATTACGGTAATGGTTTCCGCGCGGGCCATCGGCAAAAAAAATATTCCGCTGGTGCTTAAAGAGGGCAACAAAATTCTCGTCTCCAAAATCATTTCCCTCAAACAGGCGGATGATAAATACAGCGCGGAACTTCAGTTCACGCCGACGTCTCTCGGCAAACGCATTTATACGCTTTCGGTGCCGGTGTTTGCCGGGGAAGCGGTGGAGGTCAACAACCGCTGGAGTTTCGAGGTCAAGGTGATCCGCGACCGGGTGCGCGTGCTTCACCTGAACGGCCGGCCTTCGTGGGATTCGCGGTTTTTGAGAGAGACGCTCGCCAATAATCCCAAGGTAGACCTGTTATCGTTCTTCATTTTGCGGACGCTGACCGATGACGTGGGCGCCACCACTTCCGAATTGAGCCTGATTCCGTTCCCTTCCAATCTCCTGTTCAGCGATTATCTCAGTTCGTTCGATCTGGTGATTTTTCACAACTTCAAATTTACCCCGTTCATCGACAAGAGAAACCTGGCCAACATCAAGGAATATGTGGAAGAGGGCGGGGCGTTTCTGATGATCGGCGGCGACCTCTCGTTTCAAGGCGGGAGGTACGACCGCACACCGGTGGAAGAAATTCTTCCGGTAAGTATCCGCGGCGGTTCCAAAAAATTTCTCCTGGGAGAGTTCCCGATGAGAGTTCAACCGAAGTTCGCCCGCCATCCCCTGCTCAAGCTGGAGAATAATCCCGAGCAAAACGCGAAAGCCTGGGAATCACTGCCTCCCATTCAGGGGGCCAACATTGGTTTGGTACCGGTGAAGGGGGCTCATGTGCTGGGGGCTGTCCGGAACCATAAAGCCGATGTTCCGGTGCTGGTCACGCGCCAGGTGAAAGAGGGGCGCACCATGATCATCGCCGCCGACTCGTCGTGGAACTGGAATTTCCTGCGCGTCGGAAGGGGAGGAAGCGGGCGGTATTACCAGAAATTCTGGGAAAACGTCATCGCCTGGATGACTGACGAACCGGAAACCCGTCCCATTCAGGTGGAAACCGACAAGGAAAAATACCGGGAACATGAAAAAGTCCGGGTTCAATTTAAAGTCCGCCGTCAGGATTACAATCCACTGCCTGGTGTGAAAGTGGACCTGTTGATCACATCCCTGCCTGAAGGGACCGAGCGGGTTCGGCGGACGCTGCAAACAGATGCGAACGGCGAAGGAGGATTCGAGTTTGCGCCGGGCCGGGAAGGGTTTTATTCGGTACGGGTGTCGCTGGCTTCCGGCGGGGAGGCGCTTTGGGGGGAAACCCGCTTCATCGTGTTGAGTCCCCAGGTCGAATTTCAAAAACCGCTGGTGAACGAAACACTCCTCCAGACCCTGTCGAAAGTGACGGGCGGCAGTCACCACCTTTTGGAAGAAGGAATGAAGATCGAAAACCTGTCCTTTCCCAATCCGGAAGTGGAAATCAAATCCAGCTCCCGCAGGGTTTCGTTGTGGGACAGCTGGTGGACCTATGGGCTGATCGTCGGTTTTCTCGCGATGGAATGGTGGACCCGCCGCAAATCAGGACTGAGTTAGCCCCCTCTAGCGAGGGAGGCGGCTTGCTGACAGTTCACGGCAAGCGATGAGTTCCGTGCGCAATGCAGGGTTTAAAATTATCTGCGGCGATGCGCCGCCCGGGCCTTGCCCGGACCCTGTATTTCCTGTAATATCAGCCGTATGGATAAGCCGAATAAGAAAAAATTGAAAGCCCGGGTGTGGATACGCGACCGGATCGTTATTCTGGCCTTGCTCATTTTTGTAGCGGGGGCGGCGCTGTATATCGGCTCGGGCAAACTGTTCGCGCCGGACAGTATCTGGCTGCATCCGGTCAAGGAATTTGGCCTGCTGATTTCCATGATCGGCGTGGCATCGCTCGGCTACGAATTGTTCCTGCGCGAACTCACGTTCACCGAGTACAAGGAAGCGCTTCAGGATATCGTCAACCCGGATGCGGTGCGGTTGGGGATCGTGGGCATCTACAAGAACCGGTCGGAACTCGGGCAGTCGCATAACTTTCAAACCCTGTTTAAAGACGTCAAGCACGAGTTGTTTGTCGGCGGCACCTCCCTGCTCTCCATTTCCACGGGAAGCCGCGATTTGCTCAAAGAGAAGGTGCTGGGCGGCGTCAATGTCAAACTGCTGGTCATCGACCCGGCTTCGGAAATCGTACAGATCATCACCAAGCATATCGGCGGCAAGGCCACCTTCAAGAACGAAATCAAAACCTCCCTGCTGCTCCTGCAAAGACTGCAGGAAGAAATTGCGGAAATGGAAGCGCCCCGCAAAGGGAAGATGATAATCCATACCTATCAATCCATCCCCGCGCATTCCTTTTTTGCCATGGATGTGGATGAGGGGCATGGGATTCTTATTATCGACCTCGGTCCCTACCTGGGGCGGAACCATCAGCGGCCCAGCATGATGCTGGTGAATAAAAAGAAAGGCCTTTACGAACATTACCGGGCGTTGAATAAAATCCTGTGGGAGGAAAGCATTCCCCTGGAATCGGAGCCTCAAAAACTCCACGGACCCAAGACCAAAACCCAGGTGTTCACCAGCGGCAAAGCGACCCAATATTACGACGTGGAATCGGAAAGCTGGCAAAAAGCTTCGCTGTGCGAACTCAACAGCGGGTGGCGCGGCATTCAGGGCAGCCGATGGGTGTGGATTCGTGACCACATCACTCTCGAGGAAGCGAAAACCGGTAGCCAGAACAAGTTCCGTATGCAGTTTGAGATCCCCAAAAACGGAGCTCAATCGGTGAAGCGCGCCGAATTGTATGTCCGCAGTGACGACACCTGCCACATTACCGTCAACGACGTTTCCCTGAAGCAGGAATACGGCGGGGCCGATTACCCCGACCCCTTCATCATCGATTTCGATCAGTTCCTGGTGGAAGGGACCAATACCGTGACCTTCGAAGTCATCAACTACGCCAAGCCGGACGCCCAGGTTCAGGAAGACAACCCATCCGGCCTGATCTACCGCCTCCACCTCGAAATGCCGGAGTAACCTCCTGCCTTTTATTTCCCATGGGGCCTGTCTTTTGCTTTGCGTAAAGCGCACACCTTAATCCTTGCTGAAAACTCCCCCGGTTCGGATTCGCCCCTCAGCCGCCTTGTTTTTCAGCCGGAGGATCACCGGAAAAGCTTTGTGAAACAGGCATTTCCCGGAATCCGCGATCGTCTGAAATGGGGCGGGTTCGCTCAAAAAATCAATAATTGACTTGGTCGGAAGGGCCGAATATAATCCCCAATTCCAGCGCTTTTCCCGCAAGGAAAAGTGGGAATGATAGAATACCAGATGGGCAGAAACCGGGTGGTCCGGCACTTGGATGCACTGGGTCAAAACTCTTGTTATTAAAGCAATTCTCCGGATCTTTTTAGGAAACCTCTCAACTACGGACACCGTCCTGTGAGTGAATATTTATTCGTCGCCATTTTTGCGATAGTCGCGCTGGTCGTGATTGCCGGCATTCTATTCCTTTCCACTTTCCTGGGTCCCAGGAATTCCACCGTTGAAAAGAACCTGCCTTACGAGTGCGGCATGCTGCCCTCGGAAGAAGCCAAGGGACGGTTTCCGGTGCGTTTTGCGACGGTTGCCATGCTGTTCATCATTTTCGATATCGAGCTGGTGTTCATGTATCCGTGGGCGGTGGCGCTGGACGAACTCAAGCTGTTCGGGTTGATTGAAATGTTGGTTTTCGTGATCATTCTGGCCATTGCGTATGTCTTCATTTGGGGACGAGGAGGTTTGGAATGGGATTGATAGATGAAGCGGTCAACGCCTTCGAGACCGAAATAAATAATCTGAAACTCAACGCCAAAGACGCTCTGGACCAATTGGGAGCGGATTACTCCGGCGCCGTGTACGACAGTATATTGACCACCAGGCTGGGCAAGGTGGTCGGTTGGGCCCAGAAGAATGCGTTATGGCCCGCGACGTTTGGTCTGGCCTGTTGCGCCATCGAAATGATGGCGATGGCGAACTCACGGTGGGATGTCGCCCGGTTCGGTTCCGAAGTTTTCCGCGCTTCCCCGCGCCAGGCGGATCTGATGATCGTTTCCGGCCGGGTCTCCCAGAAAATGGCGCCGGTGCTGAAGCGCGTTTACAACCAGATGCCCGAACCGAAATGGGTCATCGCCATGGGCGCCTGTTCCTCCTGCGGAGGGATCTTCAACAACTACGCCATTGTGCAGGGGGTCGACCGCGTGGTGCCGGTCGATGTTTACGTGCCCGGTTGTCCTCCGGGTCCGGAAGCCCTTATTTTTGGCGTGATCAAGCTCCAGGAAAAAATCCTCAGGGAAGCGGGCAGCGATAAAGCCCGGCAGAGGGTGGCATGACCAACGAAGAAATAAACGAACAGATCAAAGCGATCTTCGAATCCGCGATCACCCATTCGGAGGTGACGGCCCACGGAGAACTGGTGGTCCATGTTTTGGTAGACCAGTTCCTTATGCTGATGGGCTTCCTGAAACAAAACCAGGATTTTAAATTCGATTATCTGTCGCATATCACCGGTGTCGATTACCTGGACATGGACCCGGATCGGGAGTTCCGGTTCGAGGCGGTTTATGAACTGTACTCCATGACCCAGGGGAACCACATCCGCGTTCACGTGGGCCTGCCGGGGGACAAACCGATCCTCCCTTCCGTATTTTATTTGTGGCATGGCGCCGATTTTCCAGAGCGGGAGTTGTACGATATGTTCGGGTTCATCGTCATGGACCATCCCGACATGAAACGGTTGATCATGCCGGAGGGCTGGGAAGGGCATCCCCTGCTCAAGGATTATCCGTTGACGGTGGAAGAAATCGCGTTTTCTCACAACCCGGACCACAAAAGCGAACTCATTAAAACTCCAGCAGATGTGAAAGCCGATCCATGGGCGTAACCGAACAGGGCTTACTCGAGCGCGAAAAAGATACGATGACCCTCAACATGGGTCCGCAACACCCGAGTACCCACGGCGTGTTCCGCCTGATTTTGGAGTTGGACGGCGAAATCGTCATATCCGCCGAACCGGATATCGGGTTTCTCCATACCGGCATCGAAAAGACCGCCGAGAACAAGCGTTACACGCATTGCATTCCCATGACCGACCGGCTCGATTACCTGAGTCCTCCGCAAAATAATCTTGCGTTCTGCCTGACCGTTGAAAGACTGCTGGGAATCCAGGAGTTGCCCCCGCGCGCCGATTACCTGCGCGTCATCATGTGCGAACTGGGGCGCATCGGCAGTCATCTGGTGTGGCTGGGAACGCATGCGTTGGACATCGGCGCGATGACGGTGTTCCTTTACGCCTGGCGTGAGCGGGAGATGGTTCTCGATCTCAACGAAATGATCTCCGGCGTGCGGATGATGACCAGTTATATCCGTATCGGCGGAGTCGCTCAGGACGCAACGCCGGAATGGCTGGATGGCGTGCGGAAATTCGTCGACTATTTCCCCGCCAAGATTGATGAATACGAAAGCCTGCTCACCAACAACCCGATCTGGCTCGACCGCACACGTGGCATCGGCACCATGAACAAAGAGGAAGCCATCATCTGGAGCATGAGCGGGCCCATCTTGCGCGCCTCCGGGGTGGATTGGGACTGGCGCAAAAAACGGCCCTACTCCCGCTACGACGAATTCGACTTCAAAGTCCCCACTCAGGATCATGGCGACATCTACGACCGTTATCTGGTGCGGGTGGAAGAGATGCGGCAAAGCCGCGAGATCATCAAGCAGGCGCTCGACAACCTGCCTCTGGGGGCTTACAAAATTGAGGACAACAAAATTTCCCTGCCGCCGCGCGAAACGCTTCACACCAGCATGGAATCGTTGATCCATCACTTCAAACTGGTGTCCGACGGCGTTAAAGTGCCGAAGGGAGAAACCTATGTGCCCACGGAAGGGCCGCGCGGCGAGGTCGGGTTCTATATCATTTCCGACGGATCGAATACGCCTTACCGGGTGAAACTGCGCGCGCCGTCGTTCATGGGCATTCCCGGGATGTGCAGCACCATGGGAGGCGCGTTCATCTCCGATGTCGTAGCCATCATCGGGAGTGTTGACATCGTGATGGGGGAGGTGGACCGCTGATGTTTGCCTTTACCGAAGCCTCCGAAACCCGGATCGAGAAAATCCTCGCCAAGTATCCCGAAGGCAGAAAACTGTCGGCGCTGTTGCCCCTGCTGACGCTGGCGCAGGCGCAGGAAGGATACATCACTCCGGAAGCGATGATCGAGATCGGCAAGCGGCTGGATGTGTCCCCCGCCTATGTCGAATCGGTGTGCAGTTTTTATTCGATGTACCACACCCGGCCGGTCGGCAAGTATGTCGTCAAGTTTTGCATCAACATCAGTTGTCATCTCAACGGGTGCGACAACCTGTTGGAGTATACGGAAAAGAAACTGGGGATCAAGGAAGGCGAAACGACCCCCGACAAGAAATTCACCCTGCTCCGGGAAGAATGCCTGGCGGCGTGTTGCGAAGCCCCGGTCATGCAGGTCAACAACAAGTATCACGTAAACATGACGCCGGAAAAAGTGGATCAGATTCTGGCGTCTTACCCATAAAACTTATGACTCAAATTCTGTTTAAAGCCATTGATACCCCGGGCCTGACAGGCATCGACGTGTATGAAAAAACGCTCGATGGCTACCAGACTCTCAAGCAGGCCTTTGAGAAAAAACCGGACGAGATTGTGGAAATCGTCAAGGCCTCCGGCCTGCGCGGCCGCGGCGGAGCGGGATTCCCCACTGGACTCAAGTGGGGTTTTCTCGCCAAGGATGTGTTTCCGCGTTACCTCGCCTGCAATGCCGACGAATCGGAACCCGGTACCTGCAAGGATCGTGAACTGTTGATGAAGAACCCGCATCTTCTGATCGAAGGCATCATCCTGTGTTGCTACGCCTGCCGGATCGAAACGGGATACATCTATATGCGCGGCGAGTTCTGGGAGTATGAATCGGTCATGGACAAGGCCATCGAAGAAGCTCACGAGAAAGGCTACCTCGGCAAAAATATAATGGGAACCGGATTCAACCTCGAATTGTATACCCACATGGGAGCCGGCGCGTATATCTGCGGAGAGGAATCGGCCCTGTTGACGTCGCTGGAAGGTTACCGGGGCGAGCCGCGGTTGAAACCCCCGTTTCCCGCCGTTGAAGGGTTGTACGGCAAACCGACCGTCGTGAACAACGTCGAGACTCTGTGCGCCGTGCCCTACATCATCCGGAACGGAGCGGAAGCGTACGCCGCCATCGGCACCGAAAAAAGTAAAGGCACGAAACTGGTCAGCGTGTCGGGTCATGTCAACAAGCCCGGCAATTACGAAATTCCGCTGGGGACGCCGATCATCGATCTGATCGAAAAGTACGCCGGCGGTATTCGCGATGGCAACAAGCTGAAAGCGTTCATCCCCGGCGGTTCCTCGGTGCCGATGTTACCGGCGTCCAAAGCCGACACCCCGTACGATTATGAATCGCTGATGGAGGCGGGCAGCATGGTGGGGTCCGGCGCGCTCATCGTGATGGACCACACCACCAACGT
Source organism: uncultured Nitrospinaceae bacterium (assembly GCA_965372625.1). Taxonomy (GTDB): domain Bacteria; phylum Nitrospinota; class Nitrospinia; order Nitrospinales; family Nitrospinaceae; genus SZUA-226. The sequence continues at coordinate 11,695 of CBDVDB010000008.1, read as the reverse complement.
GGTGGGCGAAGTTCTGCGCCTTACCGGGTTCTATATGCATGAGTCCTGCGGCAAGTGTACGCCCTGTCGTGAAGGAACGCGATGGATGTACCAGATTCTGACCGATATCAACGAGAAGCGGGGTAAACCGGCACAGGTGAGATTGTTAACCGATATCTGCGACAACATGTCGTTCAAATGTTTTTGCCCGTTGGGGGATGCCGCCGTCGGTCCGGTGGCCAGCAGTATTAAATATTTTCCCGAAGACTATGAGGAATTGGTCGGCGCCCTGCAAACCGCCGCGCCAGTGGCTTAATCCATATGACGACAACGACTGACACTCACACCGTAACGTTGACCATCGACGGAAAAACCGTAACCGTCCCCAAAGGGACCGTCGTGGTGGATGCCGCCAAAAAGGTGGATATCGAAATACCCGTTTTCTGTTACCACGAAAAGCTGGGACCGTTCGGCTGTTGCCGGATGTGCCTGGTGGAGGTGGAAAAAATGCCGAAGCTGACCACCGCCTGCACGCAGACGGTCGGCGAGGGCATGGTGGTCAAAACCAACACGGATAAAGTGGAAAAAGCGCAAAAGGGCGTGCTGGAGTTCACCCTGCTCAATCACCCGCTGGATTGCCCGGTGTGCGACAAGGGCGGGGAATGTCCGCTGCAGGACAACACGTTCAAGTTCGGCCCGCCCGATACGCGCATGGAGTACCACCGATTCCACCGCGAAAAAGCGACGCCGCTCAGTCCGGTCATCACCATCGACCGCGAACGGTGCATCGCCTGCCAGCGTTGCACGCGCTACAGCGACATCATTGAAAAGGATCAGGCCCTGGTCATGCTCAACCGGGGATTCAATAACCGCGTCTCCACGTTCAACGACGAACCGTATGACACGCGGTTTTCCGGAAACGTGATTGACATCTGCCCGGTGGGCGCTCTCACCAATACCGATTTCCGTTTTTCCGCACGGGCCTGGGATCTCAACAACGCCGACACCCTGTGCGGGCATTGCGCCTGCAACTGCAATATGACCCTGGGGGCGCGTCTCAACGAAATGAAACGCATCACCACCCGCACCAACGACCAGGTCGACGACGGCTGGATTTGCGACAAGGCGCGTTGGGGATACGAATTCACCAAGAGCAAAAACCGGATCACCCAACCCCGAAAACAGGGGCAGGCAGTGAGCCTCCAGGAGGCCTGCACGGAGGTGGCGGCGTCTCTCAAGAAAATTGTCGATGCGCATGGACCTGACAGCGTCGGGTTCATCGGCTCCGGTTATGGATTGAATGAGGATTTGTATTCGTATCAAAAACTGTTCCGCCAGAACCTCGGCACCAATAACATCGACCACAAAGCATATACCGACACGCCGGGTCTGCCGGTAGCGCATTTTGATCTGTTGGACGTGGAAACGTCCGATCTGGTGGTGCTGATCGCCAGCGACCCGACGGAGGAGTTGCCGATCCTCGATCTGCGTCTCAAGAAAGCGATGACGCGCCAGGGCGTGCAGATGATCGTGCTCAATGATCAACAAACGTTGATGGATAAATACGCGACCGTGTCGCTGCGCTACAACATCGGCTCCGACGGGGCGGTGCTGGCCGGGTTGAATGCCGCCCTGCAGGGTCAATCCCCCGCATCGGATCTGAAAACGGCGACCGGCATTGCCGCCGATCAATTGATAGCGTTTGCGGAGAAAATCAAGTCGGCGAGTAAGGTTTGTGTGATTTATAATCCCGCCGCCTTGACCGGGTCATCCATTAATACTTTAAAACAATGTCTTGCGACGGCGGGCGGGCTGGCGGATACCACCGTCGGCGCGATACCCGCGGCACCCGTTACCAATGCGGTGGGAGCGATGGATATGGGCGTGCTTCCGGATTGCTATCCCGGCGGTCTCGCGTTATCCGAGGGCGAGGCGATTAAAAAGCTGTGGGGCGATGACGCGCCGCTGGCAAAGGGTTGGTCCGCGCTGGAGATGATTGAAAAAGCCCGGTCGGGAGAGTTGAAAGCGCTGGTGGTGTACCGCGCCAACCCGGTCATCGATTTTCCCAGCGGCCATGAAGCAGGAGAAGCGCTCAAGAAACTCGACCTGCTGGTGGTGCACGACATGATGGAAACCGAAACCGCCCAACTGGCCGGGATCGTTCTGCCGTCCAACGGGCCCGGTTTCGACGAAGGCACCACCACCAACATTGGCGGGCGGGTGCAGTTGCGCGCTAAAGGATTGACGACCGACAATCCCGCCGACTGGAAAATCGTTGGCATGATTGCGAAAGCATTGGGGGAGGAGAGTGCCCCCAGAAATATGAATGCCGTCACCGAGGAGATCGCCGCCAAGGTCAACGGCTATAAAGAAATCAATCGCTCCGCCATCCGCAGGGATGGGCGGAACCGTGAGGTCCTGCTCTCAGTGAATGGTGCCTTGCCTGCCAGTGAGAGCGGTACGGCGGGCAACGGCCTGGCCTTGCGGATCGCGAGTGTGCTGTTCAGTCACGACAAAATTCTGGATGCGGAATCGAATCTGGCGCATCAATTTCAGCCGTCCACCGTGCATCTGCATGCCAGCGACGCCGGTAAGTTGGGTGTGAAGGAGGGTGACGAGGTGCGCGTTACCGGCAACGGCCATGAGGTGAAGGCCGAGGTGCGCGTCTCCAACCGGTGCAACCCGGGAGGCCTCGTGCTTCCGAAAGTTTCCGACGAGCAGGGCGTGATGTTTCTCGCGGAAGCGGGAAAAGCGGTGAGCTGGGTAACGATAAAAAAGTAATTTGAAGTTTCGAAAGGGGTTCCCTTGATCGACGATATTCTCAACTTTCTGGATCCGTACTGGTGGCTGATCATCGGCGTGGTGAAGGCGGTGGTCATCGCCGTTGTGCTGTTGACGGTAGTATCGCCCGTGGCATGGCTGGAGCGGCGGCTGATGGGCCGGTTCCAGGTACGCCTCGGACCCAACCGGGTCGGACCGTTCGGGCTGGGACAACCGGTGGTGGATGTCGTGAAACTGTTATTCAAGGAAAACATCGTCCAGAAATCGGCGGATAAGTTTCTGTTCTATCTGGCCCCGGCGATCGTGGTGTTCACCGCCATTGTGACGTTTTCCGTCATTCCCTTCGGTGAGCCTGTGGAAGTAGGCGGCCAGACGGTCGGTTTGTGGGGGGCGAATCTCAATATCGGCATTCTATTCATCTTCGCGATCTCGTCGATGGGCATTTACGGCATGGTCCTCGCGGGGTTTTCGTCGAACAACAAATATTCGCTGATGGGCGGACTGCGCGCCTCGGCGCAGATGATCAGTTACGAGTTGACGCTCGGACTGGTAGCCCTGAGCGTGGTGATCATGGCCGGGTCGCTCAATCTGTATGACATTGTGAAAAGCCAGAGCGATTGGCCCTATATATTCACCATGTTCCCGGCCTTTATATTGTTTTTCATCGCCGGCGTGGCGGAGACCAACCGGGCGCCGTTCGATTTGCCGGAAGCGGAGCAGGAGTTGGTTGCCGGGTTTTTTACCGAGTATACGGGAATGAAGTTCGCCATGTTCTTCCTGGCTGAATATATCAATATGATCACCATGAGTTCCCTGATAACGATTCTGTTTCTGGGTGGGTGGCATTCCTACATCGGGTTGGATATCCCCATTGTGGTGTTTGCCCTTAAAGTGTTTTTACTGTTGTGCGTGTTCATCTGGTTGCGGTCGACGTTTCCCCGCATCCGGTACGACCGGCTGATGGCGTTCGGCTGGAAATTTCTCCTGCCGCTGTCGCTGGTGAACATGATGGCCTATAGCGTCTATAAAGTTTTATTTGCCGCATGAGGGTTTCATTATGATACAAGCCGTGATTAAAGGGGCTTACAACCTGATGGTCGGGTTGGGCGTCACCTTCAAAAATATGCTGTCGAAGCCGGTTACCCTCCGCTATCCGGAACAGAAGCGGGTAATGCCGGAACGTTTCCGCGGCCGCCATTTTCTGAACCGGGACGAGGAGGGGCTGGAGTTGTGCATCGGCTGCAGTCTGTGCTCCGTCAATTGTCCCGTCAATTGCATTCATGTGGTGGCGGCGGAGAACGACCCCAACAACCCCGTGTCCAAGGGGGAGCGTTACGCGGAGGTGTACGAGATCAACCTCCTGCGCTGTATTTACTGCGGATACTGCGAAGAGGCGTGTCCGGTGGACGCGGTGGTCCTGCGGGAACATTACGAGCTCGCCGATTACGATCGGAAACAATATATCGCGACCAAGGAGGATCTCCTGGTCTATCCCGAGCCGAACCGGTTCAGCGTGAACATTCTGGGCAACACGAAAATCGTGAACAAGTAATCCCGGAAAATCGCTGAACCTTTTTTCCAATGATAGAACCCTGAGACGGCAGGTGGAGGATTCTGCCGGATGGAATATACAGGCGTTCCGCAAAAACCTTGCGGAACCGGACAGGGCAGGAGTTTTGCGCTTAAATCCGGCGGTGGTGCCGGAGGTGGAGAAAGAGGGACCCTATTATGGAATTTTTGGATCAACTTTGGTCGCTTAGCTTGGACTTGGACCGCGAAACGGTGTTTGGCCTGTTTGAACAGAGCCTGGTGTTCATTATCGGCATGACGGCCATTCTGGCCAGCATCGGGGTCATTCTCTGCGCATCTCCCATCTACAGCGCTTTGTACCTGATCGGCAACATGATATGCCTCGCCCTGTTGTTCCTCCTGTTTAATGCCGAATTCCTGGCGGTCGTGCAGGTGGTGGTGTACGCCGGGGCGGTGATGATTCTGTTCCTGTTTATCATCGCGTTGCTGGGGTCCAAAAAGGAGGGGCGGGAATTATCGTTTCAGAACTTAATGGGCCTGGGGTTTGTCGGCCTCCTGTTCTGTGAATTGATGATGGCCATAATGGCCGGTGAAACCAAACCGGTGGAAGGTAAGATAACGCCGGAAGTGGTGAGTCAGGTGGGAAGCGCGAAGGCGATCGGTATCGAGCTGTTTTCCCGTCATCTTATTCCGTTTGAACTGGCGTCTCTGTTGTTGCTGGTGGCGGCGGTAGGGGTCATCAGTCTGGCCAAGTTTCCTTCTACTAAATCCATCCGAAAGCGTACGAGGGTTTGATCATGGAAAGTGAATTCGTATTATTTGTCAGCGCGGCGATATTTTCGATTGGAGCCCTGGGGTTCGTCATCCGTAAAAACCCGCTGGTCATGTTCATGTCCGTGGAGCTGATGCTGAATTCGGTCAATTTCCTGCTGATCGGGTATTCCAGTTTTCTGAATTCGCTGGACGGGCAAATCTTCGCCCTCATCATAATGACCGTGGCGGCGGCGGAAGTGGTCGTCGGCCTCGCGATTATACTGACGATTTTCCGCACCCGGCATGAACTGGATATGGATCACCTGGATGTATTGAAAGGGTAACGGGTTTGTACTCATTAGGTTGGCTTATATTGTTTTTTCCGCTGGCGGGATTTCTCGGCCTGTCCCTGGCCGGAAAACGTCTGCCCCGCTTCATCGTGGGGTGGGGCGCCTGCGCCACGATTGGCGGCGCCTTTGTCATTACCCTGTTGATGTTGGCGCAACTGGCTGCCGAAAACCCCGCCGACCGGTTGAATCAAATTCAGACGCTCTACCCATGGATCGTATCGGAAGGTTTTAAGCTGAATCTTTCCATCCTGATCGATCCTTTGTCCGTATTCATGTTGCTGATCGTAACGGGAGTGGGATTTCTCATCCATGTTTATTCCATCGGCTACATGGAAAAGGACCCGGAGATCAGCCGGTTCTTTGCTTACATGAACCTGTTTATCTTTGCCATGTCGCTGTTGGTGCTGGCGGCGGATTTCTTTTTTCTGATCGTCGGCTGGGCGCTGGTGGGGTTGGCGTCTTATCTGCTCATTGGGTTCTGGACGGAACGGAAGAGCGCGGTGCTGGCCGCACGCAAGGCCTTCGTGATAAACGTGATCGGCGACGTGGGCATGGTGATCGCCGCTTTTATTATTTTTGAGCATTTCGGGACGCTCAACTACGTCGACGTATTCAAGGCGGCCCCGGCCACATTTTCCCCCAACGCTGACGGGATACTGCTGATTACCTTTCTCCTGCTGGTAGGAGCGTTCGCCAAGTCGGCGCAGATACCGCTCCACACCTGGCTGCCGGACGCGATGGAAGGTCCGACACCGGTCAGCGCACTCATTCACGCGGCGACCATGGTCACGGCGGGCGTTTACCTGGTGGCCCGGTGCAACACGCTGTTTATGATGGCGCCCTACATGATGTATTTGATCGCGGTGGTCGGGGTGATCACGGCGATTTTTGCCGGCTCCATCGCCATGGTGCAATACGACATCAAACGGGTTATCGCATACTCCACCATGAGCCAGATTGGTTTCATGTTTCTGGCGGCAGGTGTGGGCGTGTTCAGCGTCGCCATGTTTCACCTGATGACCCACGCGTTTTTCAAAGCGCTGTTGTTCCTGGGCGCGGGCAGCGTCATTCACGGAATGGCGGGCGAACAGGATATCCGTAAAATGGGCGGACTGCGCGACGCCCTGCCCGTCACCAGTATTACCTTTTTAATCGCCGCCCTCGCGCTGGCGGGATTTCCGTTGACCGCCGGGTTCTTCAGTAAAGAAGAAATTCTCATCAACGCCTACAACGCGGAATTCGGAAACATCGTGTTCTGGGCCCTGGCGGTGTTCGCGGTGGGCATGACCGGGTTCTACACCTTCCGTCTGTTCTTCTATACCTTCATGGGAAAATTGCGGACGCCGGAAGCGAAACCTCACGAATCCCCCCTGATAATGATCGCTCCGTTGATGGTGCTGGCCGGTCTGTCGCTGTTGGGCGGTTTTCTCGGACCGTGGGTGCATGATTTCCTGTCCCCGGTGTTCGGCGGGACGGTGCCCGTGCATCACCATAACGAAGTGTTGGAGATCGTCGCGGTGGCGGCGGCTCTGGGCGGCATACTCACCGCGGTAGCACTTTATATGACAGGCAAGGGCCAACTGGCGCTCGTCAAGGATACGCTGGCGCCGTTGTACGAGGCGCTGTTCAATAAATATTATATTGACGAAATTTATGACTTTGTGATCGTGAAGCCGGTGAAAGGCATCAGTAAGTTTATTGAAGAACGGGCGGAAAAACAGGGTATCGATTTTTCCGTCGATCAAGTGGGCGAACAGGCCCGGGAAGCAAGCCGTTATATCAGTATGTGGCAATCGGGCAAAGTGCGGATTTATGCGCTGAACATGGTCGCGGGCGTGGTGACCGTTTTATTGTTTGTGATTTTCATGTGACCTTATAAAAATGGATTCTCTTTTAACAGCCGCAAGTCAGTATCTGGTGACCGTGGTGGTGTTTCTGCCGTTGCTCACGGCGTTCGCTGTCATGGCGACGAAGGTGGTGAAGAATAACAACGAGAAGATCATCCGGATCGCCAATGTGTTGAGCATCACCACTTTCTTGCTCTCCCTCGGTCTCCCGGTGTTGTTCGATTCCCATCATCACGGGATGCAGTTTGTGCACTCTGTTGAGTGGGTGCCGATGCTGCATATTTTTTACAAGGTGGGCATCGACGGGATCAGCCTGTGGCTGGTGGTGTTGACCACTTTCCTGGGCGTGCTGGCGGTTTATTTTTCCAAGATTCAGAAACGCAACATGAAGTATTTTCTGGTCATGGTTTTACTGATGGAAACCGGGATCCTGGGCGTGTTTACGTCGCTGGATTCAATCCTGTTTTACGTGTTCTGGGAGCTGATGCTGATCCCCTCGTATTTTCTGATCGGAATCTGGGGCGAAGGCAACAAGGTTTACGCCACGACCAAGTTTGTTCTGTATACGCTGGTGGGCAGTCTCTTGATGCTGGTCGGCCTCATTTGGGTCACCGTTGTCCATTATGACATGACACAGGTTCTGACCTTCGATATTCCCACGCTGTTGCAGACACAGATTCCATCGGACATTCAGACTTACATGTTCCTCTTTTTCTTTCTGGCGTTCGCCATCAAGCTTCCCATTTTCCCGTTCCACAGCTGGTTGCCGCATGCCTATATGGCATGCCCTATTCCGGCATTGATTCTGATTACAGGAGCCATGTCCAAAGCCGGGGCTTACGGGTTGATCCGGTTCTGCCTGCCGCTGTTTCCCGAAACCATCGCGAACTGGGGAGTGTGGATCGCCACCGCGGCGGCAGGGGGCATTGTTTACGGCGCCTGGATCGCCGTGACGCAGAGGGACCTCAAAGCTCTGGTGGCCTATTCCAGCATCAGCCATCTGGGGTTCATCGCACTCGGAATTTTTGCGTTCAACGGCCAGGGCGTGGAAGGCAGTGTGTTGCAAATGGTCAACCACGGGATCATCGCCTCCGCCCTGTTTATCATTGTCGGTATTCTGGAAAAACGGTTGCGGTCGCGCCATCTGGATGATTTCTGCGGACTGAAAAAACAGATGCCGGTATTGTATGCCATGTTCATGCTCATCACGCTGGCCGCTTTGGGACTGCCCGGCCTGAATGGATTCGTCGGTGAGTTTCTGATTCTCATGGGTGTGTGGAACTCACCTCTGCTCGATGGTATGGCGGGCCTGTTCGTTTTGGGGGCGGGGCTGGCTATTGTGTTCGCCGCCGTCTATATGCTTTTCATGTTCCAGGGCGCCATGCAGGATCCGATGGACAAGAAGTATGAAAGCATTAAAGATCTGGACCGGCAGGAAATCGGCCTGCTGATCCCCGCCTGCATCCTGATCGTTGTCATTGGGTTATATCCCAAAGGTTTTATCGACCGGGTATCCCCGGCGGTGGACCATGTCCTCCATATGGAAAAGACCGTGAAAGCCTTTGATTCCGGTCACGGGGGCGGCCATTAAACAGGTGGCGGGGCTTTAAGGATCAGTCTTCAATTCCTCTCTTTTATTCTTGAATTAAACCATGAAACTGGGCGAGCGGATGGTCGATGGCATTTTTCTCGAACGGCCCAACCGCTATCTGGCCCAGGTCGAGATCGCGGGACAGAAAATTTCCGCCCATGTTCCCGATCCGGGCCGACTGCCCGGATTGATGATTCCTGAAAGGCGCGTCCGCCTCATTCACCAACCCGGCCCGAAGCGCAAGACCGATTACACGCTGGCGCTGGTACGGCACGGGCGCATCTGGGTTTCGGTGGTTCCGGTATTCGCCAACCGTCTGATAGGTGATGCGTTGAGCCGCCGCACCCTGCCCGGGTTTTCCGGCTACACGGGTTTTTCCGCCGAAGTCAAAGCCGGCCACAGCCGGTTTGATTTTCAATTGAAATTTCCTGACGGGCCGATGTGGGTCGAAGTGAAGTCCGTCAGCCTGGTGGAACGAACCGTGGGAAAATTTCCCGACGCGCCGACCGAGCGCGGACGCCGGCACGTGGAGGAGTTGACGGAATTGAAGCGCAAGGGCCACCGCACGGCGGTGGTGTTCGTTTCCCAGAGGTCCGATACCCGGACGATCACTTGCAACGATACTATCGATCCTGCGTTCGGGGAACGACTGCGGGAAGCGCAACAGGCAGGGGTCGAGCTTTACGGATTCAATTGCCGGGTGACCGCCTCGGCAGTCACTCTTAATCGTCCGGTCGAAGTGATAATTTGAGACGGAAAATTATCTGAGGAACGGTTTCAGGTTGGGTTCCAGAAGCCAGGTGACTCCGTTGTGTTTCCAGCGTTGCTCGTGGATGAATGTTTTTAACGTGTTGCTGGGTGAAACGGTCACCTGATACCGCATGGTGACAATGGCTTCATCAATTTCACCCTCGGGGTTCTCCGGATTGATTTCCAGAGGCTTGCCGGCCTTGAAATAAGCCTGATTGAGAGTTTGAACCTGGAGGAAGTTTACCTTGTTTTGGATTTCACCATACTTCAGCAGGTAGTCCATACGATACTCGTTTTGGACGTACATGGATCCTCCGTTTTCCGTCTTGCTTTCAAACGCGTTGTTGTAGACCCGGAGAACCTTGCTCAACTGCTCGAGATGTTTCTCGGTGGTGGAGGCGCATCCCCAGAACAGGGTCAGCGACAGAGTTATTCCCAATAAGGCGATCCAGTTTTTCAGAAAGAGTTTGTGGCTACTCATGAAAAGTCCTCGTGTGGTAAGATTGACGGCGGATTCGAGAAAGGTAAAACATTCCATGGAAATTATACGGTTTCCCTCGTCTTTAGGCAAGCCCTGGTTGTGAAATTACAATGATGCGCATCGCAAAAAATAAAAAATCCACCCGGCCGGGAAAAGTGAAAAAGCCGCCGCCGCGAAAACCGGCACGGAAAAAATCTTTCACGGTGTGGGATCAGGCCGCGCAATGGTACGACGCCCTGGTGGGACTTAAGGGCAGTGAGTACCAGCAGGCTCTCATTTTTCCCGGCGCATTTCAGATGATGGGGTTGGAGAAGGGCGGTACGGTTTTGGATCTGGCCTGCGGGCAGGGCGCGTTTTCCCGGTATGTGTCACAAAAGGGGATGACGGTGACCGGTCTCGACACTTCGGAAGCAATGATCCGTTTCGCGCAATCCCGGCCGGATTCCTCCATTCGATATGAGCACGGGGATGCGCAGGACCCGCAGGCGCTGGGCGGCCGGAAGTTTGATGCGGTGGTGTGCCTGCTGGCGTTACAGAATATTGAGTCCCTCCACCCGGTCATGCGCAATGTGAAGCGGTGGCTGAAACCGGGAGGACGGTTTGTGATGGTGACGACGCATCCCTGTTTCCGAATCCCCCGGCAGACTCATTGGGGTTGGGACGAGCAGAAGAAAATTCAATACCGCCGGGTGGATTTGTACGGGTCCGAGTCGGCTATTCCCATTGTGACGCCGCCGTTCACCCAATCCGAAAATTTTACCGTCACCTATCATCGTCCTCTGCAGAGTTACTTTCAGGCGTTGGCCGAGGCCGGTTTATGCGTCGACGGATTGGAGGAATGGGCGTCACACAAGAGCAGTGCGCCGGGTAAGCGCTCCCGGGCGGAGAACCGGGCGCGGCAGGAGATACCCCTGTTTATGGCGTTGCGGGCGGTGCCGGCTCCGTCTTCGGACTGAATGGAAAACCTTATGAAAAAAAAGCGCAGTTACACCTACGAATTGATGGACCCGAGTGAGTTGCTCTCCCGCGTTCAGCAGACGTTGCGGGAGGGTGGAGAAAAGTGGACCCGTATCGCGGATCACCTCAGGCCGGGTCAAGTCGAATACAAACCGATCCGGACCAATCCCATGCGGTCGGGTTATCAGTATCAGTACCAGAAGGCGGGACTGGACGTGACGGTTTATTATCCGGAGGCGGAGTTTGAATTTCTGCTGGATGCGCTGGACCGGGAAAAGGTAATGGAATTGAAAACGGTTTTTCAGCAGACCCTTCCCGAGCGGTCGGGATACGTGATCCGGGAATTCAAGATCAAGGGCATCATCGGCGGCCCCGACCCGGATCTTGGCGAGAGCTGATTCAAATGAAGAATCCCCCCGGCCCCCTTACCAAGGAGACCTTTGCATAACCCATGATTTTCCAATCCGGTGAAAATAAAAATCCCCCTCTCCCCTCACGGGGAGAGGGCGGGGTGAGGGGTGGAGTTATCATAACCTCCCCTGTATCCCCTCCTTGGCAAGGAGGGGAGCCATTGTAGCGCCGACCTCTTTTATACTTTTGCAATAGACATGCTTTAACCCCCGTCCGATTCCTCACCGGTGTCTTCAGGAAAACTCCAGTCGATTGGCTTGTCCTG
>CBDVDB010000007.1:0-21234 GCA_965372625.1 uncultured Nitrospinaceae bacterium | reverse complement strand
ATCAATGAAATTACAGGGTTAAGAGACTTGAATGGGAGCCTGAAATTCAATAGACTGGAGGGCAGTAGTTTCTGTTCTCATCGGCCCCGGAAACCTCCAACCCATGCAAATCGAAGAACTGGTCAATAAAAACCTGGTCAACGGCGATACCCTGGAACTCGAAAATTCCAATATTGGGGATGAAGGAATCCGGGCCCTGGTGCAATTGGAGATCCTGGCACAAGTTACCCGTCTGGAATTGGGCGATAACAAAATCAGCGACCCCGGAGTGGCCGCGCTGATGGCAAGTCCTCGCATCAGCAACTTGAAAGTTCTGAATCTCAAATCAAATGAGATAACGGGACAGGGAGCGCAGGCCATCGCCAACTCTCCTCACTTGGGAAAGTTGGAGCAATTGATCCTGAAATTTAATAAAATCGGCGAAGAGGGAGCCCGGCATCTTGCGGCGTCGGAACATTTTTCCCAACTGAATACCCTGGACCTGTTTCGCAATGACATGGGCGAAGCCGGCGCCGCCGCGATCAAAAAATCGAAATTTTTCAAGAACCTCAGCCGCGTGCGTCTGGATTGATTGCTGGCGGATCGCTGAACCTTTTGATTGAAGTCCGAAAATGAATCTTACTCTGGATCATCCCCGAAGCCCGAAGGAAAAAATGGCCGGCCTGGTTCATGTTCCGCGAATGGTGGACAAGGCGCGTGCCGCCCAACAAAACATGCTGGGGGAATATATCTATCCCTGCCCTTTGGATGACATCATGCTGGAGTTTATAGGAGTGGATTCGAAAACTTTCCAGCAAATGGCCTGCAACGATACGGAGGAAGTTTTATCCGCCTGGATCACGGAACAATGTAAAAACCGATCCCGGGAAGAACACGATGCGACCAATAATAGAATTCTTGAAAGCCGGCCCGAGGATCCGGAAAAATGGCGGGTCTTTAATGAAGCCCGTGACCGGCTTGATCCAGCCCGGACCGATGTCACCACCTGGGTGGATTTGATCGATCTGGATGAAGGCCGGCTGTAAGCTCATGAACCGTTTCCCCATTAACCCCGTTCGATAATTTCTGATCTGACTATGAAAAATATTTTAAAATTTCAAAAAGTAATCCAAAATCCAAACCGGGTTAAAAAACCCAACACCTGGAAGCGGATTTTATGGAGGATCAGCCTTTGGGGGTTCATCGTGTGCCTTCTGGCGGGTTTTACGGGAGCCGGTATCCTGTATTTCAAATACTCCAAGAATCTGCCGGACGTCCGGGCGCTCAAGGAATACCAGCCCAACATCATTACCAAGGTGTATTCCGACACCGATGAGTTGATCGCTGAATTTTATATTGAAAAGCGTATCCTGGTCCGATACGACCAGATACCCCTTCGCTTAAAGCAGGCCACCCTGGCGGTTGAGGATTCCAGTTTTTACTATCATCCGGGGGTCGATCCGAAAGCCATTATCCGCGCTTCCCTGGCCAATTACCGGGCCGGCCGTGTGGTGGAAGGGGCCAGCACCATCACCCAGCAATTAACCAAGACCTTGTTTTTGTCACCCGAAAAAGCCTATGAGCGAAAAATCCGGGAGGCCATTCTGGCGGTCCGAATGGAATGGATTTTTTCCAAGGATGAAATTCTGGAGATGTACCTCAACCAGATTTATTACGGGCACGGCAGCTATGGGGTGGCGGCGGCGGCACGCACCTTTTTCGGGAAGGAGTTGAAGGATTTAACCATCAGTGAGTGCGCCATGATCTCCGCCTTGCCGAAAGCGCCCACGCATTACTCGCCCTATAACAATCTCGATAAAGCGCTCAAACGGCGGGACCATGCCCTCCGCCGGATGGAACACCATGGATTTATTACGGAGGATGAAATGCAGGCGGCCCTGGCGGAGCCTCTCGAACTCGGAGGCGTCAAGGGAATGCTCAACAAGGCTCCCTATTTCGTAGAGCATATCCGGCGGTTTGTACAGAGCAATTACGGAAGTCAAAAACTGTACCGGGATGGAATGAAAATTTACACCACCCTGAATCTGGAAAACCAGCTTGTGGCGGAGAAAGCTGTGATCAATGGTCTCCGGTTGGCGGACAAGCGTTATGGATACCGCGGGCCGTTGGGTAATATCGATCCCAAGCAGGAACTGGAAGTCCTGAACGCCGTCCTGCTGGAATTCAATAAACGGCCCATGGAACTCAACCGGGGCATCACCGAGCCCAACGAAACTCCTGCCGTACCCGATGACGGTCTGACCAGCGAAATTCCTGTGGTATTACTTTTCAAGGTAGGCGAGTTGGTCAAGGGAATCGTAACCGAAATCGATGAGGAAAAGGTCCTGGTTTATATTGGGAGTGCCCTAGGCATTATTCGTCTCGAAAATATGGACTGGGCCCGCAAACCCAACAACAAACTGGATGGGAAATACCATCAGATCACCCATCCCGGGGAGGCCTTGTCCAAGGGGGACATTATCGAGGTCAAGATTCTGGAATCTTTGGAGGGCGGGCGCTGGGATCTGGCGCTGGAGCAGGAGCCCGAAGCGCAGGCGGGCCTGATCAGCGTGGAACCTGCCACCGGTTATATCAAGGCCATGATCGGCGGTTATGACTTTACTAAAAGCCAGTTCAACCGGGCTACTCAGGCGGTGCGCCAACCGGGCTCCGCGTTCAAGCCCATTATTTACGCGACGGCGATTCAGGACGGTTATACCCCCGCCAGCATTATTATCGATTCACCCATCATCTTCAAGGAAAAGGAAGATACTTTTGGCAAGTGGAAACCGGTCAACTTCGAAAAGAAGTTTTACGGTCCCACCTCCATCCGAACCGCTCTGACCCATTCCCGCAACGTGGTCACCATCAAGCTCCTTCAAAACACCGGCGTACCCAAAGCCATTCAAATGGCGCGCCGGTTGGGGATCACCACGGACTTGGCTAACAATCTTTCCATTGCGCTGGGGTCTTCCGGTGTCACGTTGTATGATCTGGTCTCCTCCTACTCCATATTCGCCAACCAGGGAGTCCGGGTGCCTCCTGCCCCCATCCGTTTTATCAAGGACCGGGATGACGAGGTCCTTTTCAGCTACGAACCCATGGGCGAATCCGTGATTTCCCCCGGGTTGGCGTATACCATCACGAACATGATGGAGAGTGTGGTCCAGCGCGGGACCGCCCGTGTGATAAAAGAAAACCTGAACCGTCCTATTGCCGGAAAAACCGGGACCACCAACGATTATAACGATGCCTGGTTCATCGGATTTTCTCCCGAACTGGTCACCGGAGTTTGGGTGGGGAATGATGAAGACGAGTCTCTGGGAGTCAATGAAACCGGAACCCGAACCGCCATACCGATCTGGTTGGCCTATATGCAGGAAGCTTTAAAAGACCTTCCGATTAAAAGCTTTGCCGTTCCTAACGATGTGACTTATGTCAAAATAAATCTTAAAACGGGGGAGGAAACCAATTTTGACGATCCGGACGGCCGGTATGAATTGTTTTTGAACGAAAATCTTCCCGATAGAAATTTGGCGGGGACCGCTCCTCTGGGGGCAAGTAACAGCCTGTTTTAAGGTTTTTTCTCTTCCAGATCAAGTGGAAGTTCTGGAATTTCGGGAACCTTCTCGACAATATCGCCCTCTTTCACGGTCAACTTGACCAGGGATTTTATGGAGTCGCCGGAAGGTAAAATGGTGGTGTCTCCCGATACCCCCGGGAAATTTTTGAGAGAGCGCAATTTTTCCAAAGTATCCAGCCGATTGAACACCCCATCCCTGATGATTTTTATGAAAATATTTGCGGCATCGTAAGATTGCGCCGAGTGAATGGTGGGGCTCTGGCCAAAAGTGGAAAGAAACATATCCACAAACTTCACGGTTCTTTCATTTTTCGAATCGGAATAAAATCCATCCACAAACATAACGGACTTTAAATAATTCCGGGCGCTTTCCACCAGTTCACGGGAATGCCAGCCGTTGCCTCCCATCAACAGAACCTCCTCAATATTATAAAAAGCCAGTTGCGGTACGATCAACTGAACCTTGTCATAATATCCCGGAATAAAGATGGCATCATAATTCAACTCCAGGGTAACTTTCAACGCCTCTACTTTATCGTCTGCATACAGTCCGCCCTCGACCAACGGCCGGGACTTGATACCTTTATCATTGAGCGGCTTGGGCTGGCTGCCTCGATTGATATGCCTTTGAACCCGGGCTTTCAGACGATCGTCCGTCATGCCGCCGATTTGCAAAATCTGCTTTTTGAAATCCGTTTGCTTCCGATCATAGGGAATGGAATCGACGATATGACCCCCCATCGAACGGATTTCATCCTCAAACACCTTCCGCATGGTTTCCCCATACGCCGCGGTGGGATAGATCACCACAAACCGGTACATATTTAAATTATTGATGGCATGCCCGGCCAGGTAGCTGGCCTGCAGTGTCTTGGTAAGGGCATTGCGGAAAATATAGGGACTTTTATCAGGCAGACCCGGAGTGGAAGCGGTGGGGGTAAAGATTGGCAATTGATACTTTTCAATAACCGGAATTATTTCTTCAACTTCATTAGTCAAAACAGGACCGATGATGCCGATGATATTAGGATCCTGCGCCAACTCTTCCACCACCCGTACCACCTCACGGCCCAGTCCGGAATCCTTCACCACCAGTTCCAGCCGGTTTTTGTCTTTAGCAGGTAATTGGTTCATCGCCAGTTGAATGCCCTGCAACACCCGCTGTCCCACCAGCGCTCTTTTGCCGGACAGGGGCAATACCACCCCGACGCGCATAACCCGGCGACGATCGGTTTTCAACCGGATCAGCAACTTTTCATAAACTCCCCTTAGCTCATGCTCCGGGAAGCGGAAGGTGAGTTCTTCCAGGCTGGCCTGATAATTCCCCACATCACGCTCTATTCTGTAAATCGACACCAACCTTTGTAATACCAAATCCGTCGGAAAGCCGGACCCCAGGGATTTGACCAGAGAAACCAGTTGTTTCTTATTTAATTTTTCATTGACGATATATTTAATGCGCGCAGTCGCTTCCTGCCTGATTTCCGGGTAAGGGCTTTTATCGATGATCTGCTTGAATTTTTTAAAGGCCTTTTCGATTTCCAGGCGCTGGTCGTCTATGTAACCCAGGATAACAAAGGCGGCCCATTTTTGAGCCGGATCGGGATTGACCTGAACCATTTCTCTCAACAGCTTCTCAGCTTCCGGATAGCGCTCCATTTCAAAATAGCATCGGCCCATATCCAGCTTGACCCGGTATATCCATGTGGAATCCGGAAAGGTATCCAGGAAATATTGGAAGGACCTCAAGGCGGACCGGTAAGATTTGTTTTTGAAATCCACTTGGCCCAATCGCATGACCGCTTTGGGAGCGCGGGGGTCGGTAGAAAACCCTTTCAGGAAATCCTCATAGGAGGCGCGGGCCTGCAGCAGTTTATTTTCATGATACAGGGTTTCAGCTTTGGCAAATAAAGTGTCTGCACCCCGCCGGGATTCGAAATCCTGCGCCAGAACAAACGTCGACCCAAAGAACTGCAACGAAATCAGGATCAGAAAAAAATACCGGTGGAATAAATAAGGAGGGTTCATGGGTCGGGGGTGACGAATCATTCATTACCTTCGGACTTGGCCTTGATCTGGTGCTTCTTAACCCGGTAACGCATGGAGCGAAAACTCAGGCTCAATAGTTTGGCGGCCTTGTTGATCATGCCATCGGTTTTACTCAAGGCCCCCAGGAGCATGCTCTTCTCGATGTTATCCAGAGTCTGCTCCAAATTGACGGGAGTATCGCCTTCAATAGCCGGGATAAGATTGTCCGCGGGCGAAGGCGCCTGAAAAATCTCTTCCGGCAAACTTGAAATACTGATCGACTCTTTCGTTTCCAGGACCACGGCCCGCTCGATGGTGTTTTCCAATTCCCGAATATTCCCAGGCCAGTCATAATTCTCGAGGCATTTCATGGCATCGGGTTCGATACCCTGAATCTTATGGTCCTTTTCGTGCTGCTCGTTATACTTGTTGATAAAGTGCTGGACCAGTAAAGGAATGTCTTCCTTGCGCTGGCGCAGGGGAGGCAGATCGATGGTAATGACTTTCAACCGGTAATACAAATCTTCCCGGAAACTTTTATCTTTTACTCCTTCAGCCAGGTCGCGGTTGGTGGCAGCAACAATCCGCAAATCGACTTTAATCGGCTTGGTGCCGCCGACGGGCGTCATCTCTCTCTCCTGAAGGACCCGCAGGAGTTTGACCTGAATCGACAAGGGCGCCTCATAAACCTCATCCAGAAA
The DNA here is from genome assembly GCA_965372625.1 of uncultured Nitrospinaceae bacterium. GTDB lineage: Bacteria > Nitrospinota > Nitrospinia > Nitrospinales > Nitrospinaceae > SZUA-226. The sequence continues at coordinate 14,943 of CBDVDB010000007.1, read as the reverse complement.
AAAGGTTCCCTTATTGGCCGCTTCCATCAGGCCGATTTTCTTGGAATCGGCGCTGGTGAAGGCGCCCTTCTCATGGCCGAACAGTTCGCTTTCCAGAAGATTCTCCGGCATCGCGCCGCAATTGATGGAAATGAACGGATAGTTTTTCCGGGAACTATTATAATGAAGCGCCTTGGCGACCAGTTCCTTGCCGGTACCGCTTTCACCCCCGATCAGAACCGTCGCGTTGCTGTTGCTGACCTTCTCGATATAGTCGAATACCTTTTTCATACCCGCATTTTTACCGATGATGTTGTCGAACTGGTACTTGTCCTTAAGAGCGGATTTAAGATACCTGTTCTCTTGAGTCAGATGTTTTTTTTCGGAGGCGTTGCGAATAACGAGCTTGAAATCCTCCATGTTGAAGGGCTTGGTAATATAATCGTAGGCACCCTTCTTCATGGTCTCGACGGCGGTTTCAGCGGAAGCGTAGCCGGTCATCATAATGACAGGGGTCGTCGGACGAAAATGATTGACGGCATTGAGAACGTCAATCCCGTTGGAGCGAGGCATGTTGATGTCGGTGATCACGACGTCAAAATCGCCTTTCTCGACCATTTCAACGGCAACTTCGCCGTTGCGGGCGGTCTCCACCTCGTACCCTTCCTTTTCCAGGGCGATGGTGAGCATTTCCCGCATGCTCTTTTCATTGTCAACGACTAAAATGCGGCTCATGATGGTTTAGAACAATTTGTCACCGAGGATTTCCGAATAGCGCTTTAATCGGAGAGCGTTGAGCCGGATAAATCCTTCGGCATCGTTTTGGCGGTAAACCTCATCCTTTTCAAAGGAGGCGGTCTCCGGGCAGTAAAGAGAGCGGTCCGCCTTGCGTCCCGTTACAATGCAGTTGCCTTTATACAACTTGAGGCGGACGGTGCCGGTCACCGTTTTCTGAACTTCATCGATCATCTTCTGAAGCAGAAGCCGTTCCGGCGAATACCACATTCCATTATAGACCAACCGCGCATAGGCCGGTATGAGCGAATCCCGAAGATGCATCACCTCTCGGTCGACGGTGATAGTCTCCAGATCCCGGTGGGCGGCATGCAGAATAGTGCCTCCGGGCGTTTCATACACGCCCCGCGACTTCATTCCCACAAACCGGTTTTCAACGATATCGATCCGGCCGATCCCGTTTTGCCCGCCGTATTCATTCATCCGGGCCAGCAAATGAGCCGGGCTCATCCGCTCTCCATTGACAGCTACAGGATCGCCGTTTTCATAGTTAATTTCAAGTACTGTCGGCTTATCCGGGGCTTTCTCCGGAGAAACGCTCAACCGGAACATCTCCTCGTGCGGCTCGTACCAGGGGTCCTCCAGCACCCCGCCCTCGTAGCTGATGTGGAACAGATTGCGGTCCATGCTGTACGGTTTGTCCTTGGTCACCGGAACCGGGATGCCGTGCTGGGTGGCATAATCGAACAGGCTGGTTCGGGAGTCCAGCTTCCACTCTCTCCAGGGTGCGATGATCTGGATATCGGGGTTGAGAATCAAATAGGTCAATTCGAACCGCACCTGATCGTTACCCTTGCCGGTCGCTCCATGGGATACCCCATCGGCATCTTCCAGGCCGGCCACGCGAATCTGCTCCTTGGCGATCAGCGGCCGGGCAATGGCGGTGCCCAGCAGATAATTATTTTCATAAAACGCGTTGGCCCGCAACATCGGGAAGACGAAGTCCTGAACGAACTCCTCCTTCAAATCCTCGATATATACTTTGCTGGCCCCGGTGGCCAAAGCTTTTTCCCGCACCGGTTCCAACTCTTCCCCCTGGCCGAGGTCGGCGCAGAAGGCTATCACTTCCGCCTCGTACTCCTCCTTCAGCCACTTGATAATGACCGAGGTATCCAGCCCTCCTGAGTAGGCCAGCACAATCTTATTCAATTTCCTTTTCATGCTTCCGTTCCCGAACATGCGGTTGAACAAATAAAAACAGCCACTTTATCACCGAATCCGGTTTTCTCCCAGCGCAAAATAAAACGCCCCCAGTAGCGGAGCCCGTTTATTCATAATGACTTTTACCGGGACCTCCGCCATAAAATTCCGGAATTTTCCCTTGCCGCGGAAAGCGTCCAAAAACACATCCGTCCTCAAAAGGGGTAAAATTTCGGGAGCGATTCCGCCCCCCAGGTAAACCCCGCCGCGCGCCATAATCTGCAATGCCAGGTTGCCCGCCACCGCCCCGTAAACCGATACAAACAATTCGAGGGCGAGCTCGCACGTCCCGGATTTTTTCGCCAGAGCGTTTTGTGAAATCACCTCTGCCGGGTCCTGTGTCTGAAATTCCTCCGACAACCAACGCGCCTCGGGTTTTTCCTGACGTTCCTTAAAAAATCGGTAGATTCGGACCAGGCCCGGACCGGACAGCACATCCTCGATACCAACCCGGCCGGATTCCTTACGGATAAACTCCAGGAGACTGACCTCCAACTCGGTGCGCGGAGCAAAGTCGCATTGCCCGCCTTCCGTTTCCAGGGATCGAAAACGTCCCCCAGCCTCAGGAATGAGAAACGCCTGCCCCAATCCGGTACCCGCGGCCAGCACGGCACGGGTGCCGTCGGGATCGCCCTGCCCCTGCTGGACCACCGCCGTTTCCTCCGGGGTTAAATAAGGCACCGCGTACGCCAGGGCGGCCAAATCGTTAATCAGTGAAACGGAATCTGTGTTGAGAAGAGGCTTCAATTCCCGGACGTCGAGGGTCCAGGGCAGATGGGTGATCTGGCATCGGCCATCAATTACCGGGCCGGCCACTCCCAGACAGGCATGGGTGATTTTCGGTTGAGTATCTTTCAGAAATTGATCGAGCAGGCTGACCCAATCGGGATAATCCCGGCTGGCGAAATCCCGCTCCGCCACTAGATTGGGGGTTCCCCCGGTCTCATCGAACAGGGCCAGATGGACTTTGGTGCCCCCGACATCCCCTGCAAGGATCATCAGCCGTTCCTATTTAAGAAAGGACTCGATTCTTCCATCCAGTGCATTCTGGTCCTTGGTGAACGATTGCAGGGCCGAGTGGGTCATCAGATCGTCCAACCCGATGGCGGCGGACCAGTCGGCCAGCTTGGGGATTTTACCGTCGTCTTGAATTTTTTTCAGATCCTGCCCGGTAAAGGGATGAAAAAGATCCAACCCGTTGTCACTGCAAAATTGCGCCAGGTCTTCGCCGGTCAGTTGGTCCAGATCGCTGCGGTCCAGCAACCGGTCGACCGCTTTTCTGAAATCACCGTCCACTTCCCACAGGCGAGCCACCCGGGCGCTCCAGTCATGGCCGGATTTCAAATCCGGCTTTAAAGACGCGCCATCGGTTTTTACTATCTGATCCGGAGTGCGCCCCGATGCCTGAAACTCCTTCATTGCCTTGGGAGGAATGGTGTGGACATCCAGCCCGGCGAGGGTCGCTATCTGATCACCATTGCGAATACTGGCGGCGATCAACCGGGTCTCGACTTCGGCATGATTATCCCGCACCTCCTGCAACGCGCTCTGGGTATGAAGCGTCACTTTCTCGCCGACCCACTCGCCACTGCCGGCGGAGTTATCCGCCACCACGGCGTTGAGCCGTCCGAGAAACACATTCACAAAATTTGGATTAGCCAGCCGGGCGGCCAGGTAATTCTGCCGCGCCGAAAAGCCCAGCGTGAAATTCACCGGAATATTTTCCTGGCGTATGCGTCGCGTCGCCAGCAGGCCGTCCGGCGTCAGGGGCACCTTGACGATAAAATATTCGGGACACACCGCGAAATACCGTTTGCCGTATTCCACGCTCTTTTCGATATCCCGTGAAATGGAGGGATGCAACTCGACACTGACCTTGACCTTGAACGCCTCCACCAGTCTCAGGGCGATGCGGCAATTGATCACGAAGCCGATTTCCATAATCAATTCCTCGCGGCTGAGACCGGATGCGGCTTCGCCGAGTTTTTCCACGGTTTCCTGAATCACCTCGTCCATGACTCCGCTCTGCACCACCTGATTGGCCAGGGTGTTGTTGGTGGTCAGCGCGGTCAGCTCGGTTTTCCATATCGATTGGGCCAACTCCAGTTCTCCGGTATCCATCCATAGCTCGGTGCCCAATTCCTTGAGACGGGCCAACAGGGGATCGCTTGGGTATTGTTGGGAAGGTTTCCCCGGAGTTATTTCCTGGAAGGCAATGCGATGAACGGTTTCACTCAAATCTTTACTAACGGTCCCCATTATGATTTTTCCTTCCCGTATCCTGGTTTATTCAAAAGTCGAAACATGTTGGTTTTATACAATTCAACACCCGGCTGATCGAACGGGTTGACGCCCGAAAGATACCCCGACATCGCAATGGCCCGCTGGAAAAAGTAGAACAGATAGCCCAGGGTGTGAGCACTGCGGTCCTTGAGAGTCAGAGTCATGTTGGGGACCCCGCCCTCGAGATGGGCGCGGGCGGTGCCCTGCCAGGCTTTTTCGTTGACCTCATCGAGACTGCGGCCGGCGAGGTAGTTCAAACCGTCCCGGTCCTCCGGAGAATCGGGTATCTCCATGGAATGATTAGAGGCGGCAACTCTCAAAAAAGTTTCAAAAATGATCCGGTTGCCCTCCTGCATCCATTGCCCGAGGGAATGCAAATCGACCGTATACTCTGCGGCCGCCGGGAAAATGCCTTTGCCGTCTTTTCCCTCGCTCTCCCCGGCCAACTGCCGCCACCACTCTACCATAGTTTTAAGGGACGGGTGAAACGCCGCCATCAGCTCGATGGTTTTCCCTTTGCGGACCAATAAATTGCGAATGGCGGCGTAAAGATACGCTGGATTCCGATCAAGATCGATAGGGCTGGAGGTGTGTTGTTCACCCTCGGCAGCCCCGGCCATCATCTCCCGGATATCCATTCCGGCTACCGCGATGGGCAGCAAACCGACGGGAGTCAAAACCGAATAACGTCCGCCGACATTGCCGGGAATCTCGAAACGCGGGTATCCCTCTTCATCCGCCAACTGTTTCAAAGCCCCTTGATCCGGATCGGTAGTCACGAAGATGCGCTTGCGCGTTTCTTCGACGCCGTATTTTTTCTCCATGGCCTGCTTGAGCAGGCGAAACGCGATGGCCGGTTCCGTGGTGGTTCCCGATTTGGAAATCACATTCAAACAGACATCTTTGCTCTCCAGAATTTCCAAAAGACCGTGCAAATAATCGGAGCTGATGTTCTGGCCGGCAAACAGGATTTCGGGACCCTTACGCTTGGCGGGAGAAAGTTGATTCAAAAAAATGTGGGTTCCAAAATCGATTGCGGCTTTAGCGCCGAGGTAAGAACCGCCAATGCCGATGGTCACGAAGGTATCGCAACGTTCCTGTATCCGACCGGCGGCGGCTTGAATTTCCCTTAAAAAATCCTGCGAAGTTTGCGAAGGCAGGTGGAGCCAGCCGAGAAAATCGGCGCCCGGCCCCCGGCCGGATTCCAAATCCCGGTGACACCGTTCCACCTCGGACTGCAGACCTGATATCTCCTCGTCCGTTACAAAACTTTTAATATTATCGGTGTGAAGCTCCAACGCTTTCATCATGGTTTATTAACGGGGAAGGAATCGGGTTTATTTTGCAGCGGCTTCAGATCCTCCGGCGGGCGGCCGGTCGATCAGCGAAATGATGAAATAGGATCTTATCGTCTTTTTTTCCTGCAGGCTTTTGGCAAATTGCTCCGCCTGATGACGCTCCTTGAATTTTCCTACCCGGACTTTATACCAGAAACCACCGCCTTCTCGCGGAGTTTTAACGATATAAGCGTTCTTTACCTTACGTCTTTTGAGCCGGGCAACCGATTTATCGGCCTGAGCCTTGGTTTTAACCGCGGCAATCTGGAGGGTATGGATTTGAACCTCGGGAGCGGCCTCCTGCTTCGGAAGTGGTGGGGGCGCAGGCTTGGGACCCTGAATCAGGGTTTGCCAATCCACGGCCACCGCCGCATAAAATGCTCCGCCCAGAATGAGTCCTGCCACCATCAATTTGGTCGCAATACTCGCAGTTCCAAAAATGTTCAACCCATCAAATATTTTGAAAACCACTTTCTTGATCAGGCCAAAAAATTCGCTTGCCAGTCCCGCCGCTTTTTTCCCCACGACCTGCCAAAATGTCGGACTCAACCCGGTATAAATTTTAAGCCGCTCCAGGGCCTTTTTGTCTTCAGAACGAAACAGTTTGACCTTTTTCCACCGCTCGGCCACGCGGGCATCCTCGGCCAGCCGCAGTAGACGCTCTTTCGCCTGGCCATCCAGACTTTCGAACACCTGTTGGCACCGGGAATGCAGATCGGGATCCAGAACCTTGAACCGTTTCTCGCAGTAGCAGGTGCCCACCAGATACGTCAACGTTCCCCGCTGATCCTCCTGAAGTGTGGCCAGAGACTCCAGGTAAAAATTAATGGCCAGGTAATCGGTCCGTTTTTTATCCAGAAGATAAGGGAGCATGAATCCGACAATCTTTCCTTCCTGACCGGTTTTTAATTGCAGGGCTTTCAGGAAAACCGGTTCGGACTTGTTGGTGAACCATTCCTGCTTCAGAAAAATAGTGATCATGTGATTGAGCAATTCATGGTCCCGGTATTCCTCGGTCTTCAGGATTACCAGCATCAGGTCGATTTCGGGGTCGTTCAGTTCCCCTTGACGCGTCAGGGTGGAAACAAGCACATTGCGAAAGCGGGTTTGTCCGGAATCCTGCAGGAAGGCTTTCAGAAAAGTGTTTAAAGCTTCCGGGTCTTCGGCGCCGGTGCTCAACAGGAATTCGGCATAATCCTGAATCAATTGCTCGCGCAGATCGCGTCCCTTGCCCGGAAGGAAGTACGAGGAGTGGGTGAAATCCATCAGGCCTTGAAACCGTTTTCTGATTTCCGGTCCCACCTTTTTGAGGTCGATTTGTTTCAGGCGGCCCAGAGCGCTGAGAAACCGGTGCTCCCCGAATATTCCATAAACCACGAATCCGAAGAACAGGCAGACCAGGATCACCGCCCATTTGATCCACAGGTCGTTGAAATGAACGTTCGGCAGGGCCACTTCATGCACGAAGTACAGCGCCATGTAGCCGAAGACCAGAACCAGGAAAAATGAAAGCCCGGTTCGAACCAAATAGTATTTAATGCTCTGGTAAAACATCTTCCTCTATCTTGTCGGGGGGGGTGGTTGTTTCTTCATCCAGGGGGAAATACCCCAGAATGGAATCGGTGGTTGGCGGGAGAGTCAAAACGACCTCATTTTTCACCGCGACCCTTATTTTTTTACGGGTATCCAGATTGGCGATAAAGCCGGTATTTTCATCCACCTGTGCAAACCGGATACCTTCGGGTACGGGAAAGTTGGTGCGGCTTTTTCCTCTCAATCCTTTCTTCATGAAATAGGCCCAGATAGGTGCGGCGGCTCCGCCCCCCGTCAACCCTTTGCCGTTACGGTCGATCATCGGGAGATTGGTGTCATACCCCACCCAGACCGAAGTCGATAAATCCTTGGTGAATCCGTCGAACCAGGCGTCCCGGTAATCGTTGGTGGTTCCGGTTTTGCCGCCCGCCGGGTGCCTGAACCCCATGCGCCGGATCACTCTCCCGGTCCCCTCCTCCACAACTCCCCGCATCATGTCCAGCAGGGGATAAATGGATTTCTGGGAAAACCGCTGTACGCCGAAGTAGAAATGCTCATAAAGTTTGTTGCCGCGGAAATCTTCGATCCGTTCCACCAGGTAAGGTTCATTTAAAATTCCCAGATTGGCGATGACGCTGTAGGTTCCCGCCATTTCGAGGGGGGAGACTCCGGTAGCGCCCAGCGCCAATGACAGGTTTTCTTTCAGGGGGCTGGTGATCCCTATTTGCCGGGCGATCTTGATCACGCGCGGGGGAGTGAGGTCGTTCACCAGCTTCGCCGAAACCACATTGAGGGATTTCATCAAGGCTCTTTTTAAAACCAAATCACCAAAATATTCCCCGTTAAAGTTTTTCGGTTCCCAGGTCTTTCCGGGTGAAATGTCCAGAACCACCGGTTCATCCCTCATCAACGTGGCGGGAGAAATTCCCAGAATTTCCATGGCCGCCAAATAAACGATCGGTTTGAAGGAGGACCCGGCCATCCGGTTATTTGAAACGGCCCGATTGAACTGGCTCTGGGCATAATCCCGCCCGCCCAGCAACACGCGGACCGCGCCGGTTTTATTTTCCAGGGATACGACCGCGGCCTGCAGCACTTCGTCATCCTCCCGCGGTTCCATGCGTTTATCGAGGGCCTTCATATGGGTGGTGACCGCCTGCTGGGCGTATTTCTGCAGGCGGGTATCGATCGTGGTAAAAATTTTGAGGCCGCCGAAATGCACAAATTCCTTGCCATATTCTTTTTCAAGCTTGGCCACCACATACTGAATAAAGTATTGATTGGGGTTGGATTGAATCCGGCGCGGCGCCAGCTCCAGGTCGGTTTCCAAAGCCTGCTCCCGCTGGATGGGACTGATAAAATTGGAACGGACCATCCGGTTCAAAACCGTCCGGGTGCGTCTCATGGCCCGCTCGAAATTATTATATGGGTTGGCATTGTTGGGGGAGTTGGGCAAACCCGCGAGCATGGCCGCTTGCAGAAGGGTCAAATCCTTCGCCCGCTTTCCAAAATAGACCAGCGAGGCATCCTCCACTCCGTAAGCGCCGCTCCCGAAATAAACCTGGTTGCAATAAGCCTCCAGAATTTCATCTTTGGAAAAGGTGGCCTCCATTTGCAGGGCGATCAATAATTCCTTGATTTTGCGTTCCCACTTCCTTTCGAAAGAGAAGAAAAGATTTTTGGAAAGTTGCTGGGTGATGGTGCTTCCCCCCTGCGAAATCCTCATACTCTGGATATTCCGGATCATCGCCCGCGCCAGACCGATGTGATCGAGTCCGTTGTGCCGGTAAAACCGGGAGTCTTCGGTGGCGATCATGGCTTCTGTAAACCGGGGAGAAATTTCTTCCAGAGACACCGGATGGCGTTGACCCAGCACTTTGATCACATTGCCTTCGGAGGAATAAATTTCAGTAGGCAGGCTCAGGTTGATTTTTTCCAGACTGTCCGGCAGTTGCGGCAGATCGTCTTTCAAGTCGATATAAAGACCCAGGCACAGCAGGGAAAACGCTATTAACAGGACAAATATTGAAAAGGAAACTTTTTCAAAAATGCGCCGTTTCAATTCAAGTCTCCCTGATAATCACCAAAGGGGGAAACCGCTTCGGGGCCATTTTCAAAAACCGGGATTTCTATCTGGGACAGCAGATTGTCCGAAATATCGGCAGGAACCGGAAGGATCAACACTTCCGTAAAAAAATCGCTCTGGTACTCGACGCCCAACCAAACGGGAGAGGGATACTCATCCGAAGAGGTGTCTTCCTTAACGCCCACCCGGGAGACGTGGTAATTCTTGCTGAAAAACCAGTAAGGATTGGGAAACAGTTCTTCCTGAGCGTCCGGGTTCAGGGTCTTCAACACCCTCATGAAATCGGAAAATGAAAGAATGGAGGTGGCGGCGAACCCGGCTTCCTCCAGAGTGCCCCTGAGGATATCCCGGCTTAAGGGACTCTCCCCCAGACCCTCCGAGGACATAAACACCTCCCGGATGGGAAGGTTCTGGGTATTGATAAAGCTGATGGTAATCCATTCCCCAAATTGCGTTAACAGGACCCGCTGCCAATCGCGGTTGGAATCGATTTCCAGCAATTCGTAGGGCGAAATGATTTTGGCGGACAACTGCTCCGGAAACTCGAAATAAAGTGTTAGAAACTTTTTCCGGGAGACCATCTGCGGAACGGCCGGATTGAGATTCGCGAACAGTTCCTTGAAGGATTTGATGGATTCGGAGCTTTGTTCCTGGGTACTCAGGCTGGAAAGAATGGTTTCAATTTTCTTCTGTGCGACAATTTTCTCGCGGTCACGCTCCCATATCCGGCCCAATTGAGGCTGTTTATGATTTTCCCATTTGAGGTAATGGCCAACCCCCCGCTCAATCACCTGTCCAAAAATCTCAAGGGAAAAAATTACCAGCAGGGCCAGGCTGAATACGATTCCATTCAGATTTCCCAGAATTCCAGTTTTTTTCAAAACCTCATCTCACGGTGATTTTCGGAATGGATTTGGTAATCATCTTAAGGCGGTCAATTTTTTCCTTGAGGGCTTTTTTGTTCAGTTTTTTCCTTCCGGGTTTGCCTTTCTTTTTTTCTATCCTGGCGGTTCCCTTTTTAGCCACCGGCTTTTTTTCAGGAGTTGCGGCGGCAAAGCTCATCGGTTGCGCGGGGGCGGTTTTTCGGGCTTTAAGTCCGGTCCCCGTGGCCTTATAATTTTTTTCCAAATCCTTGAGGAAGACAGTTTTTAAACCCTGAGGCATCCTTCTGTAAGCGGAAACGGCTTTCTTCTCAGCTTCGTCAAGGGCCAGCATTCCCTCCCTGGATAATTTTTTAAAAGAAATATGACCCGTCTGGAAATTAACGGATTTGACCTCGGGAGGCGTCAGATTAAGGGTCTCGGTATCCATCGGTAATATGGAAAGCGGATCGATTTTTTTGGTCAAAAGGTTCTCAAGGGATAAATTTCCCAAGCGCGCCATCTTAACCAGAACCGCAACCGGCGCATCTCTCTCTCCCGCCTCGTAGCGAACATAGGTCCTGAAACCCACCTTTAAAATGTCAGACATGGCGGATTGAGTGCATCTCAACTCACGCCGGATTGTTTTCATATTTTGCGCCAGAATTGACATTCAACGTACTCCTTATTTATAAAGTTTTTATGCATTATATCCACGGCGGGACTTATTTCACAACAGGTAATCTAACGGATTTTTGAACCCCCTGTAATCGGCTGGGTTAAAGTTTAGGAGTTAAGGATTTCGGCGGCTTCCTGAGCCGAGTAGGTTAAAATCATCTTGGCCCCGGCCCGTTTGATACTGAGCAGGATTTCCATCATCACGCGGGGGCCATCTATCCAATCCCTCTCGGCGGCGGCCTGCAGCATGGAATATTCGCCGCTGACATTGTAGGCGGCGACGGGCACGGTGCATTCCTCACGCACCCGCCTGATAATGTCCAGATAGGCCAGTGCGGGTTTGACCATGATGATATCCGCGCCTTCGTCGACATCCTCCCACACCTCCTTGAGAGCCTCTGTCCCGTTGGCCGGGTCCATCTGGTAGGACTTCCGGTCTCCAAACTGGGGTGTGGAATCCGCCGCTTCACGGAAAGGGCCGTAAAATGCCGAAGCATATTTGGCGGCGTAGGACATGATAATGGTATTGGGATGGCTGGCTCCGTCCAGAGCTTGGCGGATGGCTTTCACGCGCCCGTCCATCATATCGGACGGCGCCACAATTTCCGCCCCCGCTTCGGCGTGTGTCAGGGCCATTTGTGCCAGCAGTTCCAGGGTGGCGTCGTTCAGGATTTGATCCCCTTCCACCAGGCCACAATGCCCATGATCGGTATATTCATCGATGCAGACGTCGGTGATGACCACCAGTTCGGGGACCGCTGATTTGATTTCCCGGATGGCTCGCTGGACCACACCCTCCGGGTTGTAGGCTTCCGTGCCCCGGGCGTCCTTCTTGTCGGGAATGCCAAACAGAATCACCGCCGGAATGTTGAGCCGATGGGTCTTGCGGGCGTCTGCCACTGCTTTGTCAATGGATTGACGGAATACCCCGGGCATGGAGGAAATCGGTTCTCTCTTACCCTTGCCCTCGCAAATGAACAGGGGATGGATCAGGTCGTCCGGCGACAGGGCGGTCTCCCTGACCATTCTCAGAATAGCCGGGCTTTGGCGTAATCGTCTCGGCCGGTGAATCGGAAATGGCATGGAAATCTCCTCTACCCCTTAATCGTCAATTTTTGGCCTGAATCAGGCCAAAAAAATGGCTGAAAACCCTTTTATCATAAGGGCTACCGGCACCTACAACCTGATTAGAAGGAAATACCCCACCTGAAACGGGCTTTTTACCCAAATAGGGGTGAAAATATGAAAAAAGACCCGGTGAATAATTGACGGTACACCCGTCCCGGTGATTTTTTTTCACCCGCCTATTATACACTTAAGTTTTTTAAAAACAACAGGTTAACCTATCTATTAAGAGTTCATATTTACATGGCACGCATATTGCTGTGTATCTATTTTCAAAAATGCCGTTATAATAGAAACATTATGAAGGTGGCAACGGAGGTATTAAATGGATTCTAGCGAATCTTATCAGGACGAAATTTACGAGAAGCTCAGCGCAGCCATTATGAACTCGATCACATCCTCCAAAGATGTGAAAGAACTCCTGAAGGAGTTGGGCTCGCAGGGGCTGATCACGAAATCTGCGGTATTCAACCTTCTATTAAGCCTGGAAGAGTTGGATGACTATGTGAATCCCAAACCCTTTTCGGAAAAAATTTACAAATTGGAGCCTTCGGGGGAACCTCCCAAACCCAAAACCGTGCTCGAGTTTGGATTTTCCAATAATGAAGATTCTCAGAGTATTGACGGCCAGCAACTCTCCAACAAAGAACAATTGTTTGAGGATTACTGCCACTCAGTTTTCGACCAAAAGGACTGGCTGAAGAAAGCCCGCATTAAAATATAAAATTTCAAATTCTGATCTCTCGGGGGCGCCCTTTTTGGGGCGCTCCTTTTTTTTGCCTGCCCTTTTTTAAGCCCCACCCCCTTGTTTGAAAATTTTAGAGTCGCACGCGATATACTTGATTTGTCTTACCGGCACAATCAATACTTCCTTGGCGGTGGTGACTTCCAGCACCTCCAGGTCATCGCTGATAAAATGCTTTTCCGTATCATCCAGTTTCAACTCACTGTTATCCACAAAAACGACTTTCAGCCAATATTGCATGTCTCTGCCCTATATATGAGAATTAAACCATTCCTGACGGATGCCCACCCGGCCCGGAGTTCCGCCTGACCCCCGAAGAAAGGTTTGGGGGCCGCTTAATTGGGAAGCGGCGCCTCCGCAATTTTTTTTGCCAGCGGTTTACCCAGATAATCCTCAACCACGTTTTTCACATAACCCTTTTCATAAAGCTTGCGGTTGGACATATCTGAATTAATTTTATGCAGCACCTTGAACCGGATTCTGGGAAACCGCTCCTTGAACTCATCAAACGTGACTCCGGTGATATCCCTATCCTTTCTGGAGGGATGCTGCATGATCACTTTGGGAAGATACACCTGGGTCTCTCCATTCAGCCGCTCGGCCACATCATTGAACGTTAACAGCGTGGAACAATCCGAGTCACCGCCCAGCATCTGATTGGGGACGTAGAGATAGCGCGCCCGGTTTTTCCGTAATGTGGAAAGCAGACGGTATACACTTGCGGATACGACCACGGTATCCTTCTTTTCAAGTTCACACGCATCGAAGGTTTTGAGTATTTTCTGGCGAGCCAGAAAGGTGGAAATATACGATTCCGTGTGGATCATCTGGGTATTCGGTAAATTCGAATGGTAAATACGGCGGGTTTCGTCCGGCAGGAAGCGCCTCCCGTAGCGCATCAGCGCGGTCGTTTCCTCATCGATATATCTTAAGGGCGTCAAACACCCCATCCATAAAATGCAATTGGGATTGATGCGCGAAATCGTCTGCGCGTCTTTCGACATCGTATGCGGCCCGAACGAATAAAAATTGGCGGAGGTCACAGCCGGGCCTGCAAGTACTTTAAGCACCTGTTTGATCGAAGGAGCGTTGGGCATGAGCTTCTTCCGGTGGTCCCCGAGGGTGATCACCGATAGTTCGAAATTGATGCGTCCGGGATATTTTTTGATCAGCTTATGGAGGCGTTCCGGCTTGGCATACCCGACGGTGAAAAAGATCACCTGCTTGTCCGTGGTATCAAGAAACTCCTCCAGCCAGTCCATGGCTTTCGGGTGCAGAAAAATATCCGTCCATTCCATGTACTCATTGCCGCCCAGGAGCCAGGCCTCTCCGGCCTTGGTCGGGTATTTCTGGATTTCCTGCAACATGAACTGCCACTGCTCCTGGGTGGTCATGGGGGGATCGATGGTGGGACGGTAACTATGGTCTTTCTCATAACAGAACGTGCATTTGACCGGGCAGGTTTTCCCCAGGCTGATCGGAATTTTTCTCTCCCGCATCTCCTGCCTCAATACGTCGTACAAAACTTGTTCGTCCATGAGAATCCTCAATCCCATTCATTGAAGGTCTCGGTCAGGGAATCTTCCACCGGAACCAGGTCTTTTTCATTCTCGCTGAGCTCATCGATCATGCATTTCAAGTGAACTGCGGCGCATCCCATGTAAGCGATACTTTCTTGAACTAATTTAACGGACATGGTTTTCAGTTTTTTGCTCAATTCGTCCAGGTGTTTTTCATCAAAAGGGTTGATTCCGGCGCCATTTTTAAAAACTCCGATCGCTTCCTTGTATTTTTTCTCGTTATGGAAATCGAGTCCTGATTTAAAATAATCCTGAACCTGCCTCACCTGCTCAACTGTCGCCCGTTGCCTGGACATAACCTCAACGTCTCCTAAAAACAATAAATTTTCAAACTCCCCGCCTTTCCGGGAGCCAGAAATCACCATAAATTAATGGAATTCGTCCGCATTCTATCACCGCCCCCGGTTCCATTGTCAAAAATTAACTGAATTGGGCCTCAAAAACGGAAAAATCTCTTGAACAACCAAAGGAGGCATCGCCGTTCCGGGGCCGGTGGGCGGACAAAGACTCGCTCCCTTCCGTCAAAAGGCTTGAGAGTGCGACCGGAGACGGCAGGCAGGAAAAGCAGGATCGGACTTCCACTGGAAAACAAAATACCCCCCCTGCTACAAACCAGAGGGGGGTAGTTTCTTGAAAACGGGGGGGAGGGGAAATTATTCTCCGGATTTTTCTTCTGCAGAGGCGGTCTCTTCTGCAGAGGCGGTCTCTTCTGCAGAGGCGGTCTCTTCTGCAGAGGCGGTCT
>CBDVDB010000006.1:0-23963 GCA_965372625.1 uncultured Nitrospinaceae bacterium | reverse complement strand
CGATTTCGCACTGACCGCCGGAGGCGACTTCATGATGGTGGCATTCCATCTGGATTCCCACTTTTTCCATCAACAGAGTCATCTCGGTTCGAATATCGTTCAGGCTGTCGGTAGGAGCAACCGGGAAATAACCCTCCTTGTAGCGAGGTTTAAAACCGAGGTTGGGAGATTCATCACGGCCGGTGTTCCAGTTGCCTTCGCGGGAGTCCACATAATAAGCGGCATGGTTGATATCCGACTCGTAGCGAACGTCGTCAAACACAAAAAACTCCGGTTCCGGGCCGAAATAAGCCGTGTCACCGATGCCGGTCGATTGGAGATAAGCCTCCGCTTTGAGCGCGATATTTCTGGGATCGCGGCTGTATTTTTCCTTGGTGATCGGGTCCACGATGTCACAAATCATGCTCAGAGTTGGAACTTTGGTGAAAGGATCCATGACGCCGGTAGCTGAATCGGGTACAACCAGCATGTCGCTGGCGTTGATGGCCTGCCATCCGCGGATACTGGAGCCGTCGAATCCCAACCCTTCCTCAAACATGTGCTCCGCCAGCTCGCTGGTGGGAACGGTGAAATGCTGCCACGTTCCCAGCAGATCCATAAACTTCAGGTCCACCATCTCAGTGGCGTTCTTCTTCGCAAAATCAATTACCTCTTTGGGTGTCATTAGGCTCGCTCCTCGCTTTACAGAAAAATTTTAAATAATAACCCAATAAAGATTCAGTTATTCCAAAACGAAAACTCTGTCAGATAATGAAATATTAAATCGCGTCTTCACCCCGTTCGCCGGTTCTAATCCGAATGGTGTCTTCCAGGCTGGTGATGAAAATTTTTCCATCCCCGATGCGTCCTGTTTGAGCGCTCTTAATGATGGCGTTCACAACCTCGTCCAATTGGCTGTCGGTTATGACAATTTCCAATTTAATCTTCGGAAGAAAATCGACCACGTACTCGGCGCCGCGGTACAATTCGGTATGGCCTTTCTGCCGGCCGAATCCTTTAACTTCGCTGACTGTGATACCTTTAATACCAATTTCGTTCAACTTGTCTTTAACTTCATCGAGCTTGAACGGCTTTATTACGGCTTCCACTTTTTTCATTGGAAATCACCTCAACTTTAAAATTGATTGCTGTTTGCCTGGAACCCTGTTTCCAGGTTTTTCCCCTGAAGCCCCGTCCATATTTAATTCAGAAATGGGTGCATCTTACTGAATTTTTGGTGGTGAGTCAGAAACCTTAACGTATTTCCCTCCCAAGAACCACAAATTTTTTTAATTCAAACCACAGATACAGTACCGGGTATAAATACGTTTTCAAGTCTCATGCCATTCAGGGGTCTGAATCCAGAAAACTTAAATGATGAAATATCAATGAAATCAATTAGTTATAATGGGGCCGGGGATACAAAACTCACCCCGAAATTCCCCCGGAAAAGCTCTGCTTCTTAAATGAACATAAATGGAGGGATATGACTAAAAACCATGCACTTAAGGCTGATCGCAGGCCTCAGTGATTTGGTTCAAGAGACCGGTCAACTCATCCTGTTTTTGCCGGATGGTTTCTTTATCCGCGTCGGGCGCCACGGTAATGGGTGGGCCATAATTCAGGGTCACTTTGGAAAAAGGGAGAGGCAGGATGAACCGGTCCCAACTGTTCAATTCGTATTTGGGATGAGCGTCGTAGGACAGGGTATATATGGGAGCGCCGGTCATCCGCGCCAGTTGCACCGGTCCCGCCTGCGCCAGGTGCCGCGGTCCGCGGGAACCGTCGGGTATGAGTACCACCTTTAAATCATTTTTTAAAAGATCGATGCACTCGCGGGTTCCGGGCAGGGTTCTCTTGAAAGAGGAAGCCCGCACCACTTTATATCCGAACCATTTGCCGACATTCGCTAACAGGTCCCCGTCCTTACTGGGGCTGACCATCATGTGGTACCGGTGCAGCCCCCGGAAATGATAAAAAATATAAAACTGATGGGAATGCCAAAACGTATAAACGGCCTTACCGGGTTTTTCCCGGAGTTCGCGCTCCAATTCCGGATTTAATATTTTTTTTCTCAGGGTCATACACCACAGGTGAATGACGAGCCATAAAATGGGAGGCAGAATATGATTATATAGAAGCTTTTTCATTGCGAATTTCGCGGGGGAGATTCATGGATTTCGCCATACTCCGGGCGATGCGCGAAACCACACCGGCGGCCCCGAGGGATTCGCGGACCTGTTGCAACCGCTCCCTCACCGCACGGGCTTTTGCGGGATCTTTCAAAACTTTCAGAATCTCCGTGGCCATCCGCTCCGGGGTCACTTGCTCGTTCAACAATTCGGGCACCACTCCCTCTTCCGCCACAATATTAATCAGGCCGAAATGGGTGATGTGGGTTAACATTTTCCCGATGAAATAGGTGATGGGATGGACCTTGTAAACGATGACCATGGGAACGGTGAACAGTCCCGCTTCCAGGGTGGATGAGCCGGAAGCCATGATGAGGGCGTCACTGCAATTCATGACGTCATAATTCCTGCCGGTCAGCACCTTGATGCCCAGGGGATTGTCTCCCAGCCTTTGCCGGATCATTTCGGGATCGATGCTGTCCGCCACCGGCAAAAGGAACTGGCATTGCCCCAACTCCTTTTGAATGATCCCGGCGGCGCCCACCATATCGTCCAACAGGTAATTGACCTCGCTCATGCGGCTCCCCGGCAGCAGGCCCACAGTTTTCACGTCAGGGTCCAATCCGAATTCCCGGAGGGCTTCTTCCCGCGAAACCTGCGGCCGGACAAAATCGATAAAAGGATGCCCCAGATATTCGACATCGACCCGGGCCTGCCGGTAGATTTCTTCTTCAAACGGCAGGATGACGTACATCTTGCTTACCGTTTCGCGGATGGTATTCACCCGGCCTTTGCGCGAAGCCCACACCTGCGGACTGATATAAAACAGCGCCGGACAGTGCCACCGCTTGCACACTTTGGCGAGCTTCAAATTGAAAAAAGGATAATTGATCAGAATGGCGGCGCGGTATTTGCCTTTGGCGATTTCGCGGGATAGTTTGCGGAAGATTTCGATATGGTGCCACAGACCGTTTACAAACTCGAACAATCCCATGCCGCCCATGCGATCGATGTCATAGAGCGTGTGGACGCCGGCCGCCTGCATCTGCTTGCCGCCAACCCCTTCAAACCGAAGTTGAGGATGCTGGGTTTTCAGGGCGCGCACCAGGTGGCCGCCATGCAGATCGCCGGAAGCTTCTCCGGCGACGATCAGGATTTGATCCGAATCTGAACTGACCAAGGGGATTCCTCAACCGCAAAAGATTTTCTTTCAACCGAACGGGCCTTGCTCTCCAGCCAAGTCTCTCCGGTCAGACGCACACGATGGAGATACCCGCACGGTCGGCCTCTGCCACCATCTTCTCGCGTTCCAGGATCATGATTCTCCCGGCCTCCACCGCCACGACGGAAGCTTTGCCCCGGATCATTCCCTCCAGAGTCTGGGGTCCGATGCCGGGACTGTCGTAGCGGTAGTCCTGACCGGTGCGGCTGACCTTGATCACCGTGCATCCTTCCCGCCCGAGGGCGCAACCCCGCTCGATGGCCGGATCGGTGCCTTCCACCGCTTCCACCGCAATGACGGTTTTATTTTTGACGACGATGGTTTGCCCGATTTCCTGGTCGGCCATGTAACGGGCGATGGGGAACCCGAACTCGATATCCTCCATTTCCTTTGGGGAGGGTTGTCTGCGGGTCAGGACCCCTTTCTGCGGGTAGAGTTCTTTCAGGTACTCCATCTGATCCAGTACGGTGAAACCTTTGCTTTCGATTTTATCGATAACCCCCAACATCATGGTTTTGTCCTGACGGGACCGGAACGACAGGATCAGCTTGATGGTTTCCAGATCAAACAGCTGTAGTTTAAACATCATTTTCTTGTCCACCTTGCCGACGATCAGTATTTCCTTGATGTTTTCCGCGGCAAGAGTCTTTAGGATTTTTCCGCTTTTGGCGAGACCGATGGAATAATTTTTTTCGACGAAAGGTTTCAGGCTGGCATCGATCTCGTCGGTGAGAGCGACGGACACGATGTGAAGCCCTTGCGCCTGGGCTTTTTTGGCAAAGTAAACCGGTATCTCACCGGCCCCGGCAATCAGGCCGATACGTTGAGGAGCCAGGGTAGTCATAAGTTGAAGTTACCAGGAAAGAAATTGCTCAAATGAATGTGGAGAACTCAATTCCGATCCTTGTCTTCCGGTTCGGTATTCAGGGAACGGGGCCATCGCATTTCAGCGTTAATGAGAGATTCCGTTTTGCTTGTAGAATTGCTCCATAATTCCTAACGCGATTTCCAGGGAATACAATTCGTTGTCGACCGCTACTTTTCGCGGGGTTCCGTTTTCTACGCAGTCAAGAAAATGCTGGATTTCAAGTTTCAGCGGATTGTCTTTGTGCACGAAGATCCGTTCGATCAGAGATTCCTGTTTATAGCGGAGCGAGTCCTTGGTCAACATGTAATCCGACGAAGACTGGCGGTGAACGTAAATTTCCTGATCGGTGTAATCCAGAATCACATAGGAATCTTTCTGGGTAATGGACAGGGTGCGCTCTTTGTTCTGGGAGGCGCGGCTGGCGAGAATATTGGCGATACAACCGGTTTCAAATTCCAACTGGACGCTGACCACGTCGTCTTTATCCGAAAATACCGATCGTCCCATGACATTGATCCGGACCACTTTGGCATCGATGAGGTTCAAAATAATGTCGATATCATGAATCATGATATCCAGGACCACACTTTCGTTCTTCATACGCTCGACAAAAGGGCCCATCCGTCTGCATTCCACCAATATGGGATCATCCACCAGTTTATGCAGTTCCTGCACCGCTCCGTTGAACCGCTCAATATGCCCGACATGTAAAATCAGATTTTTACGGTCGGCCAGATCAAACAATTCCCGGGCATGTTCCAAATTATCGGAGCAGGGTTTTTCCAACAGTACGTGGACTCCGGCGCTCAGCACTTCCTTGGCGATTTTATAATGGAGTTGTGTGGGAACAGCGACTACCGCCACGTCCACCTTTTTCAGCATATCACCGATGTTGCTGAAAAAGGGCACATCGTACCGCTCGCTAATAACGCTTCCGCGTTCCTCATTCGTATCTGAAATGGCGGTCAGGTCCACGTCGCGGTTTTCGGAAAGAATGCCCACGTGGTATTCACCCATTTTACCGACGCCCAATACGCCTGCTTTGATTCGGCTCATCTATTTACTGAATCCTCTCTTTGAACTCTGTACAAAATCAATAAGGTATCGAATTTCATCGCCCATTGTAATTTCGTTTTCAATTTTTTCAACGGCCTGAGTCGTATTTAACTCGGGGCTGCTGAGAATTTTAAAAGCGGTTTTTAGAGCGGTACGCACTTGGGGTCCGAAATTCCGGCGCCTGAGACCGACCGAATTGAGGCTCACCAGTTTGGCCGGCCAGCCGCCCACCAGAGTATAAGGCAACACATCCTGGCTGATCCCGCTCATTCCCTGAATCATGGAATTAGCGCCGATGCGGACAAATTGATGGACCGCTACAAACCCCGATATAAACGCGTAATCTTCAACAACAATATGACCGGACAGTCCGGTCGAATTCACCACCACCACATGATTGCCGATTTGACAATCATGGGCAACATGCACGTAATTCATCAGCATGCAATGATTGCCGATTTTGGTTACGCCGTTCTCAGTGCCGGAACGTTGAACCGTGACAAATTCGCGGATAGTGGTTTCATCCCCGATGTGCACGGCCGAGGGCACATCTTCAAATGCGACGATTTGGGGATCACCGCCCAACGAAGCGCCATGATAGATCCGGCAGTTCTTGCCGATCACCGTCCCCTGCCCGATAACAGTGCTGGGCCCCACCACGGTCCCTTCCCCAATCCGCACATCCGGTCCAATGGTGGTATAGGGTCCGACGGTGACATTGTCCCCCAAGATCGCAGAGGGGTCAATGGTAGCGTTATTAGATATTTTCACAGGACCGGCCTGACCTCAACACACATTATGGAATCCGTTTGCACACCCAAAGGAAATACAGAAATTCGGTAACGGGCCCTATGCGCACAAGGCCTCAGGTATTAAGTTTAAACGGGTAAGGGGTGAAATTTCAACCTTTTCCAAGAATTGCCTGAATAGTTCCCTGGGTGACGACCTTATCCTCCACCAGGGCTTTCCCCTCGAAACGGAACAGCTCGCCTCGTTGCTTGATCTTGGTCAATTCCAGGCGCAGCACATCGCCCGGAACCACGGGTTTCCGGAACTTGACGCCATCAATGCCGGTAAAAAACACGGAAGCACTCCCCTCTTTTTTGAGAATGCGTATCGCCAGAATGCAAGCCACCTGCGCCATGGCCTCCACGATCAGGACGCCCGGCATGACCGGGTAATCGGGGAAATGGCCCTGGAAAAACGGCTCGTTCATGGTGACGGCCTTGATGCCTACAATCCGGGAATCATCATCGCACTCAATTATTTTATCGACCAGCAAAAAAGGATATCGGTGAGGAATGATTTTTTTGATCTCGTTAATGTCTAGCATTGAAACCCTCAAGGGATGAATGTATGGGTTAGCGGACCCTCAACGCCCGCCGCCGTTTTCCGCAACAGGCCCGGCTCACTTGGGATACAACCGGTCATACGTCTTGGTTGCCAGGGAAGTCAGGTCGAGGGCGGAGTCGTTGTAAAACACCGCTTGTTTTTCAATCACCATGGTCAATTTTTTTTGCTTGCCCAACTGTCTCAAAACGGCCAGCATTTTTTTTGAAATCTTAGCGAGCGCCAATTTTTCCTTGCGCTTAAATTCCTCATCTCGGTCCTGAACGTACCGCTCAAAGGCTTTCTTCTCTCTCAAAAAGCTTTCTTCTTTCTTTTTTTTCAATTCAGGATTGAGGACAAAACTCTGCTTGTTTAATTCCTTGACCATGTCCTCCACCTTTTTTTTTCGCGCATCTATGATGCCTTTTTCCTTCTGGATTTCCATACGGAATTTTATCTGGGATTTTTTGAATTCCCTGGTTTCGATAATTGCCTTTTGAAAATCAACAAAACCAATTTTCGCATCAGCCGTGGCGGGATTGGCAGCGGCCAATATCAACACAGCCGTCATCATTAATATTCCCCATCGCAATACACGATACCCTTTCAAATTTTTTTCAAACGCCACCATAACACCCCTTTATGTAGTTAAACCTTTAAAATGCATTTCCTGCTGAAAAATGAAACTCTCCGGCAGACTCTCCCGGTCTCTGATCCAACTTAAAACCGTAAGACAGCGAAATAGGACCGAAGGGACTGAAGAACCGGATTCCTCCACCCACGCTTTCCCGCATCTTGGACAAATTAATAGTGGTATCCGTGGATTCAATATTGTCCCCGCTACCATAAACATTACCACGGTCATAAAACGTGAACAGCCGGAAGGTCTTGGTAAGGGGGTACTGGAGCTCCACATTGAATAACAGAGACTGCTCCCCTCCTAGAGGATCTCCCACATTGGTCAAGGGACCTACCTGGCGAATGTTAAATCCTCTCAGCGAATTGGCGCCTCCCATAAAATATCTTTCAAACGCCGGTAATTCCTCGCCGCCGTAGCCCTCGGCGAAACTGATGGCGCTATGCAGGGCACCCACCAGCTTGCCGACCAGCTTGCGGTAATAGGTAATCTCGTAGCCGGTCTTGTAAAAATCAGCCCCGCCCAGAAAGCTGCCAGCGAACTCCAATCGTATCACATGCCTCCATCCCTGTGTAGGGTTTAAGAAATTGTCCCGGGAATCATTGATAAATGTGACCCCTACCCGGCTGGTGTCCCGGGTTTCGTTTTTAAGAATAGTGGTGGGGCTGACCACATCCGAAATTTTCACCTTGGAATAGCGGTAAAACAAGCCCGCCCAATCGGTTTCTGAAAGATTTTTTCCCAGGCGCAACCCACCTCCCCGTGAGCGGGTGTCAAAACTGAAGAAATCGGACCGGCGGTTGAACAGATCGATGCCGACAGAAATATCGCTGTCGAAAATATGGGGATCGGTCAGGCTGAGGTTAAAATTGCTTCTGCGCGAGGAAATATTAGCGGAAAAGTTTACTTTGCGTCCGGTCCCAAAAACATTATCCTGAGAAATGCCGGCATTGAATATAACCTTATCTACAGAACTGAACCCGACCCCGAAAGTGACTGAGCCGGTCGGTCTTTCGGTCACCGTCGCATCCACATCAATCAGATTCGGCGTGTCTCCGCGGTGAGTATCAATTTTGACGTCCTCAAAAAAACCCAGGTTATTCAGCCTTTGCTTACTCCGCTTCAATTTTTTACTGTTAAACAGCTCACCCTCTTTTAACCGGAATTCCCTGCGAATCACGTTATCCCGGGTGCGGGTGTTTCCGATCACATTGATTTTCCCGACATAAACTTTTCGCCCCGGATCGATTTTAATTTCCAGATCGGTAATTTTCTTTTCATCGTCAATTGCGGCTTTGGGGTTGACGTCCGTATACGCATACCCTTTCTCTGAAAATTTTTCAGCAATTTTCAGCATATCCGCCCGGAGCAGGGAAATATTATACACATCCCCCGTTTTGGATTTAAGGCCCTCAAGGAGTTCCTTACCGCTGAATTCTTCAACGTCTTGAATGGTTATTTTTCCAAATTTATATTGCTGACCTTCCTCTATTTTAATTTCGATTATTATTTCCTTTTCCTCGCGGTTCACCATAATTTCAGGCTCATGCACGCGCACTCGCAAAAAACCGTTATCCTGATAAAACGCTTCCAGACGAAGGATATCCACTTTCAACATATCCTTTTTATAAATACCGGCATCATCAAGAAATGAAAACAGCCAATCCTCCTCCGTTTCCATGACATCTTCCAGATCATCTTCATCGAAGGTATCATTGCCGACGAAACGGATCTCCTCAATCCTCACCTTTTCCCCTTCAATGATATTGATGGTGACGTCCACGAGGCCATTGGCATTGATCTGGGTATCCACATTCGCCTGAACCAGAAAAAACGCCTTTTCATGATAATGCGCTGTCAGCTTCTGCAGGGTATCTTTAACAAGATGCTCCCGAAAAGTAACCCCGCGCTTAATGGCAATCACATCTCTCAAATCCGAGGTGTCCACAATATCGTTGCCGACAAAGGTCACCTCGCCCACGGAAGGAATCTCCTTGACCACAAAGATCACTTCCACACCGCCGTTTTTGCCGGGCTGCGTATCCACCCGGATATCGGTGAACTGGCCGAGGCTGTAAATTTGCTGGATATCTTTGCTGATCAGAGAACGGGATAGAGGTTTCCCCACTTCGGTTTTGATGTAATAGAAAATGGTGGAAGAATCGACCCGCTTATTGCCCTGGATTCGGATGGCACTGACCGTCGCCCTTTCCTCCTGGGCAAAAAGAGGCGGGCATAAAATTCCAAATAGAAACAACAGGAGGCACGGCAACACCCGCCAACGCCGAAACGACGCAGGGACACACCGGTCCTGTATTGATACAGAAACGAGCAAAGCTTCTCCCGAGAAACTGAAATGATGGCAAAAAAAAAGTACCAAGTTTTATGGCAGAGACTACCATAAAACCTGATACTTTTTGAATGGAATCCGCTGGATGGACCCTAAACCCCGTCCGGGATTAGGGTACCGTATTGAGTGCCCCGGATTTCTCCGTAAACACAAGCTCATCATCGGCCAACCCGACCTCGATCACCCCACCCGATTTGAACCGGCCCTTCAGCATTTCGTCGGACAGAACATCCTCCATATGTTTCTGAATGGCCCGTCTCAACGGCCGGGCACCGAATTTCTTGTCGTAACCCTTCGCGGCCAGCCAGTTTTTGGCTTCCTCCGTCATATCCAGAGTAAGTCCCTGCTGAATCAGCTGTTCGTTGAGCACGTTCAACTGGATTTCCAGGATACGGGTGACATCTTCCAGCGTCAAAGGCTTGAACACGATCATTTCACTGAGCCTGTTCAAAAACTCGGGATTGAATGTTTTCTTCAGATCCTGTTTGAGATCCTTCTCCATCTTATCGAAACTCATGTCGGCATCGCCATCGTGGAATCCCAGGGACCCCTTGTCCAATTCCTTGGAGCTGATATTGGAGGTCAGGATGATCACCGTATTCTTAAAGTCGATGTGCCGGCCATAGCTGTCCGTGAGTCGACCATCATCCATGATCTGCAACAACAGATTGAACACATCCGGATTGGCTTTTTCGATTTCGTCGAACAGCACCACCGAGTAAGGCTTGCGGCGGACTTTCTCCGTCAACTGGCCGCCCTCTTCATAACCGACATAACCCGGAGGCGCGCCGGTCAGGCGGGAGACGTTGAATTTTTCCATATACTCGGACATGTCCAGCCGGATCAGCGCATCGCGTTGACCAAACAGGAATTCCGCCAGCGCTCCGGCCAACTCGGTTTTACCAACACCCGTCGGCCCCAAAAACATGAAGGTGCCGATCGGACGCCGCATATCCTTGAGCCCGGAACGGGACCGGCGAATCGCCTTGGAGATCACCTCCACGGCCTCCTTTTGCCCGACAATTTTTTTGCCCAATTCCTCCTCCATGTTGATCAGGCGGGCCGATTCTTTTTCCTCGATCCGGTTGAGCGGAATACCGGTCATACTGGATACCACTTCCGCGATATCCTCTTCGGTAATACTCGGCTCGTTGATGGAATTTTCCTGCTCCCACTTTTCCTTTTCCTGTTCCAGCCGGGAGCGCAGCTCTTCTTCCTTGTCGCGCAATTCCACCGCTTTTTCGAATTCCTGATTTTCAATGCGGATTTTCTTCTCGCGCACAAGGGTATCGATTTCGCGCTGGATTCCCTTCATTTCCGGAGATTGCGAAGCCTTCCGCAAACGCACCCGCGAACCCGCTTCGTCGATCACGTCGATCGCCTTGTCCGGCAGGAACCGGTCGTTGATGTAACGATCGGCGAACCGCACGGCAAGGATGATCGCCTCATCGGTGATCTTCGCTTTATGATGCACTTCGTAAGGCACCTTCAACCCGCGAATAATTTCGATGGTTTCCTCAACCGTCGGCGGATTGACAATAATCGGCTGGAAGCGTCGTTCAAGCGCGCCGTTCTTTTCGATATATTTGCGGTATTCTTCCAGCGTCGTTGCGCCGATACATTGGATTTCACCGCGTGACAACGCCGGCTTCAGCATGTTCGAGGCGTCCACGGAACCTTCCGCCGCGCCCGCGCCCACCAGCGTGTGCAACTCGTCGATGAACAGAATGACGCTCTCATTTTGAATGATCTCTTTCATGATGCCCTTCAACCGGGCTTCGAACTGACCGCGGTATTTAGTTCCGGCGATCAACGATCCCAGATCCAGGGACACCACCCGCTTGTCAAACAGGGTGTCAGGAACTTCGCGCTCGATGATCAACTGGGCCAGGCCCTCGACAATCGCGGTCTTGCCCACGCCGGGCTCACCGATCAACACCGGATTGTTCTTCGTTCTCCGGCTCAGAATCTGAATGACCCGCTCGATCTCTTTAGCCCGGCCGATGATGGGATCCAGCTTGCCAGCCACCGCCATCGCGGTAAGGTCGCGGCTGAATTCATCCAGGGTCGGCGTTTTTCCGGTTTCCCGGGTAGTTTCCGCCGGCTCCTTGAACATGTCGACCAGCTTCTCTTTGACGTCGTCAAAATAGGTTCCGAAACTGTTCAATACCCGGCAGGCCACACCCTCTTTCTCCTTGAGCAAGCCCAACAATAGATGTTCGGTGCCGATATAGTTATGATTAAGAGAACGCGCCTCTTCGACGGCGAATTCAAGAACTTTTTTAGCCCGCGACGTAAAAGGAATGTCCCCAATGACCAGCGAATTGGAACTCCGGGGAAGATTCTTCTCCAACTCGGCCTTGATCTGATTCACATCCGCGCCGGATTTCTGGAGAAGCGCAATGGCGATACCTCCACCATCTTTAATAACCCCCTGCAAAATATGCTCGGTTCCCAGGTACTCATGTCGGTAAAGCTCAGCTTCTTCCCGCGCCAGGATGATAACCCGTCTCGCTCTTTCAGTGAATCGCTTAAACATGATTTAACTTCCAATAAGAGGGTGACTAGAAGGTAACTAACCTTTTGTTTAAACAAATTTTACGCCGTTCCAAGGTCTTTCGGAAGAACGGCGTCAACTTATAAAGTTATCTGGTTCTACAATTAAACATTTTAGCAGACAAGGTCTATTTTACAAGCCTTTATTTAATAGGCTTTACCCACCCGCAACTCATTATTTTTCATCCGCTAAGGGCAACTCAGGCGCCCAATGCGCCAAGACTGGCGGTTTGCCTGAAAACCCCGCTAATTATTTGTTTTGTTGACTATTACATGATAACGAGTTTGCGCAATCAAAATCCACATCTATTTTGATTTGAAAAATTCTCAGTTAAAAGTAACCGGCATCCGGATGAAAACACACCACCGCCGCCGTGGTGCTGGGCGGATCGAATTCATTACCGGAAGTCAGAGTGATTCCCAAATCCTCGGTTTTCAAAATGTCGTAAATGACTTTGTTATTAGCCAATTCTTCAAGCGCGGGATACCCCGGACTGTAGCGCTCGCCCAATTGGTCCTTTTTACGGCCAGTCCGCTGGCCCATCAATCCGTGAATATATTCAGCAAAATCCTCCGCCACACGGTCACCCAGCCCCTGCAGATACAAGGCCGACTCGGAGTCATGTTCAGCTTTGAATCCGACGATTACTTCCTCCATTTTCCGGCCCGCCGTGGTGATCTGCAGGCCCACCACATCCATGATGCCGGATGATTTGGGATGAAAATACTGCGCCACGGAAAACACGTCTTTACCCCCGCTTTTACTCTTACCGACCACCGGGTTCCACCGGATGCGGCCCAGCTCTTTCGCGTGATCCAACGGATCGTAAATGATCAATTCATCGCCTTCCGACTGCGCCGGCAGAACCGCAAACCGGGCCTTGGGAGTGATCCACTGGTGGGCGTCGGCTTTCTGCAACCACTCCTCCCGCAAACGCTTTAACTGCTCGCCGGTCACGCCTTTTTTCTTCCACGAAGACTGCTTGCCGAATTTCCAGTTCAGGGAAAACAGACTTTTGGAATCGATGATGTTCGCCAGCTTCTCCAGCTTGAACTCCACTTTGTGAATGCCGTAACCGTTGTGTATCACTTCGTGCTTTTTGAAACTCACCTTACGCCGGTCGAGCGTTGCCAGAAGTTTTTCTTTATTCGCCACAATGCCCTTGGCACGCTCGTAATTGCGTTTCAGCTTTTCCCGGTTGGCTGCCAGCAGCCCGGTCAATTGATCCCGATTCATCAGCGCGTTCATGGTGTTGACGCCGTCCATGCCGCTCTCGCAGTAAAACACGTTCGATAAAATCTGCGCGGTATTGTCCTGTCCGAACATGGCCACATAACCGGCATGCCGGCCATTGACCGGCGCGCCGCCGATCAACAGGGGAATACTGTAATCCTCTTCCTTGAGCATTTTGGCGACGGTGATCATATGGTTCGACGTCTGCACCAATAAAGCGCTGAGGCCGATGGCATCGGCGTTTTCCGCCCGCGCGGTTTCGATAAATTTCTCCAGCGGCACCTGCACCCCAAGGTCGATGGTGCGGTATCCGTAATTGTCCAGCAGGGTCTTCGCCAGGTCCTTGCCGATGCTGTGCACATCCTGATACACCGTACCGAGCACCACCACCCCTTTGTAGTCGATGGCGGCTCCCGGCTCGACGCCGCTGATATGCCGCATCCACGCCTCCAGAAACCCCATGACTTTGCGCATGACGTCGGCGCTTTTGAGCAGATGCGGCAGGCTCACTTCCCCGCGCCCGAAGCCGTCGCCCAACTCCCGCATGGCCTTCATCAGGTAATCGCTGATGAATTCCAACGGCTCGTGCTTGCCGATCACTTCGGCGGCCTGCAAAACGATTGTGTCCTGGTAGTCGTAAGTCCAGCCGTCTTTCTCGAGAGTCCCGGCGGTCTTCTCCTTATAACCGTCCATGATCTTGAGGCAGATACTGTCCTCCAGCGACAGATCGGCATAGTTGTGCTTCTTGGCCACCGCGCCGGTTTTCTTTTTGACCGCCACCGCCTCGAGCCTCTCAAACGCATCCATATCGTGCTCAAGGATGATCTTGCGAGCCAGCACGACATCCTCCGGCGGCAGGCTTTCCACCGGCACGTAGTGATTCGGGTTGAGAATCGCGCAGTCCAGTCCCTGCTGGCGCGCCTCGTCGAGAAACACACTGGTCAACACTTTGCGCATGTAGGGTTTTTTGCCGAGTCCCGCCGTCAGGTTGCCGACCCCGATAGTGGTTTTCAGATCGGGATGAATCGCCTTGATGCGCGGCAAACTCTTTAACGCTTCCTCACAAAAGTTCATGCCCTCAGTCGATTCACTGCCGATAGGATAAGCGTTGATGTCGATCAGTATCTGGTCCGGCGTCACGCCATGTTTTTCTTTAGCCTGCTTGACGATTTGGGCCGCCAGCTCGAATTTTTCATCGGCGGTAACGGCCGGTCCTTTCGGTCCGTTCACCAGCGCGATGTAAATGGGATGATGCTCCTTGCTCATCTTCAGCACCGCGTCGAGTTTGCTGACGCCGGGCGCGTATTCTTCCAGACTGATCGAGTTGACGATGGGCCGGCCGGGATAAGTCTCCAATCCCTTTGCGAGCGCTTCCACCGAAAACGAATCGATACACATCGCACCTTTAAAATCGCTGGTCACGCCATGAATCACCTGCGGCAGGACTTCTTCGGTGGACACGATATTGCTGTCCAGGCACACGTCGATAATTTCTATTCCCAGATCGTCGACCTGCGCATGCGCCACTTCTTCCAGCACTGCCAGTTGCACGCCGTCTTCCGTCTCCACCGCGTCGCGCACTTTTTGACTGCCGCGCACGTTGAGCATCTCGCCGATGCGCACCAGTCCTTCCGAACTGTCCAGCGCCACCGCTTCCTGCGGTCCGGAGATGTAGACTTGCGGATCGGTCTCCCGCTTCAGCGGTTGGGCGTCCTTGAACTTGTCGCGCAACACGCGGATATGATCCGGCCGCGTGCCGCAACAACCGCCAATGATGGACACGCCGTATTCCTTCACGAACGGTTCCATGATCTCGCCCATCGTTTCCGGTTCCAGCTTGTAACAGGTCTGACCGTCTTCGGAGACGGGTTGCCCCGCGTTGGGCACGATCGATATGGGATGCTTGCAGAAATGGCTGAGGTGCTTTACTGTATTCGCCATTTCCGCGGGGCCGACGTTGCAGTTGATGCCGAACACACTGATCCCCATGCCCGCAACGGCGGTATACGCCGCGTGGATATCGGTATTGAAGATCTGCATTTTGGAAAACTGGTCGACCGTCACCTGCGCGATGATGGGCAGGCGTTTGCCCTTCTTATCGAACGCGCGGTTGGCGCCGATGATCGAGGCCTTGAGCTCCAAAATGTCCTGTTGAGTTTCAAAAAGCAAGACATCCGCCCCGCCATCGATCAGGCCCTCCACCTGCACCCGGTTGTTGTCCACCACCACGGAAAAGCTGGTCTTTTGCAAGTCCGCCTGGGTGCTCGACAATACGTTGTTGGACGGACCGATGGAACCCGCTACAAACAAAGGCCTTCCGTCATACTCCGGGAGAGTCTTATAATGCTCCACCGCCTTTTGCGCCAGGCGGCAGCCCTCGACATTCAGGTGATAGGCGATGGTCTCCAGGTGGCCCCCCATCAGCGTCAAGCCTTCGGGAACCGTGTGCATATCGGAGGTATCGATCTTTGCCCAGTCGAACTCCTTGAGGCGCAGGGGCGACGCGCCGAAGGTATTGGTTTCAATGAGATTGGCTCCGGCCTGCAGATACTGGAGATGGATGTCCTCCAAATCCTCCGGCCGCGCGAACACCAGTAAATCGGTCAGCATGCGGAACAGCGACCCACCGAAGGTGGCGTCGGTCACGTCCAGGGCCTGCACCATGGTGCCCATGGCGCCGTCCAGGATCAAAATCTGATTTTTCAGCGCGTCTTCAAAATTCATCGTTATTCAATTCAGGTTCGCCGCCACAACCACAACGGCGGTGTTTTATCTTTGGAATCAATAGTTTACGTTTAATGGGGTAGGGGTGGGAATGTTATTCTCATGCCCTGCGATCTATTATATATAATATGCGGGAGTTATGCATCTGCGCCCACTCCAGAAATAACACGAAATCCGGGAGGATTCACCATGAACCTGCGGTTTGACCCAAATTCATTGAACCCAGGACTCACAGCTGGCTACCGGGGGGTGGTTGGCCTCATATTGGTTGGGATGCTTTTTCTGGACAGTGGTTGCGGCTGGGCGAAGGATAACTCCAGTTTAAAACTGAATGTGCCACCGGATATCCGCTTGACGGTGTTCGCCGATGGCGTCCCCAAAGCCCGCCACATGGCGTTCGACGATCAGGGCGTGCTGTTTCTGAGCCGGTCAAAGAACGGCAAAGTGGTCGCCCTGCCCGATAAAAATAAAGACGGCAAGGCCGATGCCGTCATTCCCATTCTCGGCGGCCGCGCTATGCCGCACGGTCTGGCGTTCGTGCAACTGGAGTCCGGCTATTTCCTGTACGTGGCGGAGGAACACCAGATCATCCGCCTCAGACGCACCGCCAAACCCTATACCTACGGCCCGCCGGAAATAATTTTCCGGAACATTCCCACCGGCGGGCATACTACCCGGACCATCAAGATCAAAGACGGCCAATTGTATTTATCCGTCGGCTCGTCCTGCAACGTGTGCGTGGAAGACAACCCGTTACGCGCCGCCGTCTGGCGCATGGACCTCGACGGCAAAAATGCCGAACGGTTCGCGAAAGGTTTGCGCAACTCGGTGGGCATCGAGTTCTCGCCGTACTCCGGCGAGTTGTGGGGCGTCAACAACGGGACCGACTGGCAGGGGGACGATCACCCGAGGGAAGAACTCAACATCATTGTAAAAGGCAAAGACTACGGCTGGCCGGCCTGCCATGAGAACGGCATCCCCGATCCGGATTACGGCAAAGGGGTCGATTGCTCCAAGACCGAAATGCCGGTTTATACCTTCACCGCGCACATGGCGCCGCTCGGCCTCGAGTTTTACCGGAAGGGCAATTTACCCGCGAAATACAACCACAGCCTGTTCATCGCGTTTCACGGATCATGGAACCGCTCCGTCCCCGCCGGCTATAAAGTGGTGCGCGTCATCCTGAATGAGAAGGGCGAAATCCAGTCGCACGAAGATTTCATCACCGGCTGGCTGGAACCCGGCGGCGGCACCCAGGGCCGCCCGGTCGACATCCAACTCTCCCCCGAAGGCGATCTCTACCTGTCCGACGACTCCCGCGGCGTGGTCTACAAAATCACCAAGAAATAACCTAATAAAGGTGATTAAAAAATCACCTTTCGGGCTATTTTATTTGTATCCTTCCGACTAACGATTTACAATTAGCCGATTTCCTAAATTTCCCAAAAGACATGTTGATCGATGGAATAATCCAATCGGTTATGGGGTTTTTGTTTGAAGAAAGCGACCTGAAAACCATCGAACCAATGTTCCCAGGAGTGGTTCAATGAAGTCTGAACCCGGCGTTATGCAGTCGAAATTGATCATTTTTATGATCCTGTTCGGCGGCTGGAATATGGTGGCGTGCACCCGCTATTTGGATTCGGGAGAAATGGTCCGGCACCATTTTGGTTATGTCCGGGTCGTCACCCCTGCCGTTCACGCACCCGAAACCGCGGTGCGCGTTTTGGATATCGAAACCTACGGTATGTGGTCGCATTGGGATACGAGTAGGGGTTTGCTGTGACGGCGGAAAGCACAGCTGCTTTACAACAAAATTGTAATTTTAATTTAAAGGGGGCGGTATGTTTTGGAGACTGACATTTTTTCTGTTAGGAAGCTTGTTAATGGGCTACATGCTAACCGGCTGTTCGTCCAAAAAGGCGTTGGCTCTTGCAATAGATGCTCAAGCCAAAGTAGAAACTCAAAATGCGAGGGTCCTTCAAATTTTAATTGATCTGGAAAAGCAATTTCAAAACCTCAAAGTTCGCGAGGGAAAACAGTGGGATGCCTGGATTATGACATTGAAGACACAACATCACGATTTAGAGCAACTTGTAACCGCATTAGACCAAGATGAACCTCCGGAATATTTGGACAGAGTTTCTTCTTCGACCAATCAGAATTATCGAAGAATCCTCAAAGGCAGGACATATATTAATAATTTGGAAACTACTATAAATTCCAGACTGAACGATTTGGAGAGCATTAAAAGATTAGCCGATTCTTCATATGCTGCCACCAAAGAGAGTTCCGATGCTGGAATATTGAAAGGGACATTCAACCAACTAAAACCCCTATATGAGGAAGCAAGAAAAGCTTACTCTAAAACAACTCCAAATATTGATGACCCAGATTGGGCTGATCCAGACTCGATTAAGGCCCAATCCAAGGCAATTACAGATCGAATAAATATTTGGGTAAATAATTATCAGTATTATAAAAGAAATAATAAAGATCGCCAAATAAGCCTGGACAACGATATAAGCCAAATAACCAAAGAAAAAGATAAAATCTCAATTGAAATAGAAAATATTTTAACGAGAAAAAAAACTTTTGAAAATGAAATCAAGCAAATTCTGATCGAATCCAAGACTTTAAGAAAGGAATACAGCAAAAGCGCTCAAGTGACCAACCAGGCAACCCAAAAAGTAAAAGAAGCGATCGAACAAAACGTCAAATTGGAAAAAGTGGCTGGTGCGGTTATCAGCGCGGCCGTCAAGATAACGACTGGTTTGAACTTGAATAACATAATATCCAGTGAGGATGCACAAAGGGTTACCAGCTTGCTGAATACGGCTAATTATGTTCTCGACACTACGACCACCAAAGCGGAAAAGGCTGAAAAGGAGGCCAAGAAAGAATTAAGTTAAAGAAGGTTCGAATAACGATCCACATAAAACACTTAGCAATGTTATTCCCAATATATTCATACTTTTTAAACAAGAGGGGAAAATGGAAAGTATCAAAGAACTAAATAAAAAACTGCTTGAACTTCTGGAAACAATCAAAATAAATGTAGATATGCCAAAAGCACAGGCACAGGCCCTAAAAAATGAACTTGCAAATTTACATGCAAAATACCAGAGATTTGAAGAGCCTGAATAATTTTGAAAAAATAATAAAGATAAATATTTATTAGCTCCATGCACACAACATTGAAAACGTCTCCAAAGGGGTGGTTCCCCTGAAGTCTCGATTAAAACCCGTGCGACTTAGGCAATGGGCGCAGAGAGGATGAACCATGAGACACCGCAGTTGCGGAGAACATAGAATCGCCATCATCGGTGCGGGGCCCGCAGGTCTTTCCGCTGCCTACTTTCTAAAAAAACAGGGATACCGGGACGTGCTGGTTCTTGAAAAACTGGGACGGGTTGGGGGGATGTGCCGGACCATCACGGAGGATTACCGATCCTTCGACCTGGGGGCCAACTACCTGACTCCTGCCTATTGGGAAACGCTGTGGCTGGCCTTCAAGTACCGGATGAAAACCTACGGGGAACGCCCGCCCATGGCGCTCGACCTGACGGTGCCGCTTGATCCGCAGGAGGATCAGGAGCGGCCTTATAAAATTCGAAGCATCTGGTCCGCCGCCCGTGAGCAAAATACTTTCTGGGAATTAATCCGCGGGTTTATCAAATACAGCTGGCTCCGCTTCAAACTTCGCAAGATCATCAACCCGCCCGGCTTCAAGAAAATTCACGAACATCCGGAACTCTGTGTCAGCTTCGAAACCTGGCTGGAGCATAACAAGCTTTCCGCCATGAAACGCCTGTTCGCAATTCCCATTACCATCATGGGCTACGGTTACCTGAAGGATATTGCCGCACCCTACGCCTTGAAGTACATGAGCCTGTTGACCTTCGTGCCGATGGCATTCAAGATTTTGCCGATCACCAGTTGGATTCCCTGGCCCAAACGGTTCATCTATGGATACCAGCGGTTGTGGGAAGCGGTGGCAAAGGATTTGAACGTTCGGCTGAATGTGGACATCAAGAAAATCAAAAGAACGGACGGCTCCATCCGCATCGATTTTGAATACGATGAGCAATCGCTCAACACATTGGACCCGTCGCTGGAATCGTTCAAGTTCGATCACCTCATCGTGGCCTGCCCACTGGACGGCAAGCTGTTGGCCGAGTTGCTGGATCAGGACGAACGCGAGAGCAACGCGTTCCGAGCCACTCAAACGTATTCCTATTGCCTGACTTCGTACAACGTGGAGTTTCCCGACATTCCCTGGCAACAGCAGTTGTTCGCCACCGTGCCCCTGACGGAGCTGCGAACTCCCTGGGCCATCACCCGGCAAATGGAGGACAGCTCCCTCATGCAGTTTTATACGCGGGTGTCCCTGGAGGATAACGATAAAGTGGTCGAACCTGCGGTGAAGAAGGAGATCGAAGATTTAATCGCACGCCTCGGCGGCACCATCGACCGCAAGGAGTGGCACACCTACGACCGCTGGCCCTATTTTCAGCACGTCACGGCGGACGACATGAAAAAAGGTTTTTATGAGCAATTGGAAAATTTGCAGGGATACCGGAATACTTATTATACCGGCGGCCTGATGAACTTCGAGTTGGTCGAACAGATCATCGCCTACAACCGAAACTTGATCGCAAAAAATTTCCCAGCGCACCGGGAACCCTGAAAAAAAGCCGCGCCGGTTAAACAATTTAAAAAACGGAGGCTTGAAATGTCAGCAAAATTTGCCCACTTTGTGAGCCGCAAGAAGCATATTCAATCCCAACTTCTATTCGATTTTGAAAAAGCAGGGAAAAAATCCGGACTGGTTGTCATAATCTTTGCAAACCCCGAAGAAGCCTTTACCAAGGAAAAGCTTATTCCTTTGATTCCACACTGGAATTTTCGATCCAAACATCACGTCGCTTTCTTTTTCGTCGGCTTTACCGGCCAACCCTCCGTGAAGGATCCTGAGACTTCACCCGGCAACCCTATCAAACCACCATTTAATGCACGCGTTTTCAACCAGGCTATTGACGATTTTGAAAGAGCATGCAACTGGGAATATAGAGGCGATACCCCTCTAATAATATGCCGGGGGTATTTGAAAACTACCAAGAAAGGCCAAAGTCCAAAAGCCTATCTCGATTTGGATACCGTGATTGAGTTTCAATTGGAACAGGCTCTTAAGAAGGAAGCCATACAGTCGGTCAAGTCTTTCTTCGAATTGATCATCAAAACAGCCAAGGAAACAAAGGGGGATAAAGTGCACTGGAAACTGAGCGACGTGCTGGGGGGCCAGGCCCTGGGCGCGGGGATCATTGACTTTATCGTGTCCAAATTGCCCGGCGTGAATAAAGCCGTCGATGCCACAAAGTTTTTCAGATTGAAAAAAACCACCTGACCAAGAACCGGGAGGACAATCATGCCTGAGAAAACTGGAACTACCGAATCAAAGGTAAGAATTATTGAAGTCATAACACACCCTTTGGCTTTTTATGCTCTTATTGGTCTTATTGCTGAGGCCGGATTAGCAACAACGGCTATTGTAATAGAAAATGAAATCGCCGTTATAATTCTCATCGTAGGGATGATTAGCCTCCTCATTACAATGGTAATCCTTGTAGCAAAAGATATCGATAAGTTTAGTCCATCAGACAAAAAAAGGGGGGATTCTTTATTGCCGGCATCTCTATTGGATAAAACTGGCACCGAAGGGTTCCTTAGTGGTGGTGTGACTAAAAATTTGGAGGGAATGTGGGAGGTAGAATGGATGCAATACGACGAAAATCGCATCCTTCAACACTATAAGGTTAAAAACAAAAAGACAGGGATAGAGGAGAAATACCCTAAAAATAACATCGAAGTCAAAGTCCATAAGTCTGTAATTTCGGCTTCAGCTTTTGACGAGACAACCAGGCGAATTTATTACTTAGGAGGGCGAATCTCAATAAAGGACACGGTGACTTTACTTTATTGGAGCAAACCTGACACAGAAGAGGCTATGTTAGTGGGAGTCCTATTGCTCCAAGTAGATTGGAAGTATGAAAATACAACAATGAGCGGTCCTTGGATAGGGTATGATCGGGAGACTAATGCGCCTGTGGATGGCACGGTCACATGGTCCAAGCTTACAATTGACTGACGTTGAGTTTGAGTATTGATAAGACGATCCCGAAAAGTACGCAGATAGCACAATGCCCGCATAAAGGAATAGAACATCCGCTCCCTGCCGCCCGAAGAGTAGTTGCTCAAAAAGTGAGGGAACAAGGAGGAGGGAGCACGGAACAGGGAAAATCCTAAACAAATGTTATGAATAATAAAATTAAATCTTTTGAAGATTTGGAAATCTGGAAAGAGTCAACTGCGCTCGCCATAGAGATTCATAGACTTCTAAAGGACTGTAAAAATTATGGCTTCCGGGATCAAATGCAGAGATCTTCGGTATCCGTTCCATCCAATATTGCAGAGGGTTTTGAACGTAATTCCAACAAGGAATATATTCAATATCTTTATATCGCGAAAGGTTCATGCGGGGAGCTTAGGACTCAATTGTTTATAGCTCAAGAAACGGGGATTTTGGATAAAGAAGTTTCCAGGCAGTTAATAGAGCGGGCTAGAATAGTTTCTTCCAAAATTTTCAAACTCATTCAAACTCGTCAAAAGAATTTTTGATTCTCCCTGTTCCTTGTTCCGTGCTCCCTGTTCCATACACCGTTTTCCTAATTCAAACGATTATCCGATCATTCATCTCCCTTGTTTTCAAACCACCGTTGGTAGAGCGTCGGTTTGTCCATCGCACAGCGGAAGCCGACGTCGATGGCGGTGCGAATAGGACTCAGTTTCTGGCGGTTGGACACGCGTGATTTGAGCGCCATCACTTTTTTGTACACCTTCTTCGGGAAATGGCCGACGCCGAGATATGACATCCCGCGCACCACTACGCGCTTGCCGAGATAATTTTTCGGATCCCAGGTGTTGTCGGGATACGGCTCGTAATAATCCCACACCCATTCCCAGACGTTGCCGATCATATCCTCCGCGCCGTAGGGGCTGGCCCCCTGCGGGAACGAACCGACCGGTTTGAGGCCCTGTTCCTTCTTCGGGATGGGCGTGCGGCTGAGGTTGGCTTTCGCAAAATCGAACTCGTTGCCCCACGGATACCGAAAATCATTCGGACCGCGCGCGGCTTTTTCCCACTCCTGTTCGGTGGGCAGACGCTTGTCCGCCCACGCGGCGTAGGCGTTGGCATCGTAAAACGTGACGCCGGTGACGGGCAAATTCTCCCAGCCTTCGGGATATTTCTGCCCGCGCCAGGAACGCGGCGGTTTAGTGTCGGTCGCCTGCGTAAAAATATAATACTGCCGGTTGGTGGTCTCATACTTATCGATATAGAAATCCGGCAGGTGGATACGGCGTTGCGGCGATTCATCCGCGTACCACGGCTTGTCGAGTCCCAGCGAGATCGCGTGGCCGGCCTCATCCACCGCGTCGGTGCCCATGAGGAAATACCCGTCGGGCACCAGCACCATCCCCTCCGGCGGGGCGGGATCGCAGGCGGTCAACCACACCGCGCATCCTAAAATATTCAAAGTGATAAAAAATTTTTTCATGAAGATTAATAAGTGCTAGGGTAACCCTTTAAACACCTAAACTATACACGTTTCATGGCCGGAGCATCCCAAAAACCAATCCAGGACATACCGCTCAAGGAAATCGGGCAGGAAGCACTCACGCGATTTTCACTGGACCCGCCACCCGAACTCCTGTTGCAATCTATTAAGGAACTGGGCATCACGCATCCCATTCTGCTGGCGGCTGACGGTAAAAAATATCAAATCGTGTGCGGTCACCGCCGCGTCGCGTGCGCCCG
>CBDVDB010000005.1:0-29344 GCA_965372625.1 uncultured Nitrospinaceae bacterium | reverse complement strand
ATCAGGAGGAAAAGTGCTAAGAGGCCATACCCCATGAATTTTTGATACAATGTCGGCATCTCAATGGAAAAAAGATGGGATTTTCGAGTCATATTATTATATCGGCATAATTTTCATATATTTTAGCGGTTGCGGCCGGAAAAAGGTTATTTTTAAATTTTTCCGGAATTTGGAAAGACCCATAGTAAAAATCAGGATTTATGGGTATGATGCCGCCTTTGCCATTTTTCAGGGGGAATTGAACTGCAATGAGTCTGTTTAGAATCATCGGGATCGCATTTTTACTGTTGTTGACCTTCGGTTGCGGCGATAGCGAAAAAGAGGCGGATCAAGCCCCTTCCATCGCCGATATTGAAGGCGCCGGGGAAGCCCCCTCAGAGGCCGTTCCGCAGGGGGTCGTGCCGGTCGAATTGTCGGAGGCGGACCAGTTGCAGGCGAAGCAGGCTCCCAAGGGCATGGTCTTCATCAAGGGGGGGTGCTTCACCATGGGCAACGATAATGCTCAGGCCGACGAAAAATACGAGCATGAAGTGTGCCTCGATGATTTTTATATGGATCAATACGAGGTGACGCAGGCCCGGTGGACAAAGATCATGGGGTACAATCCCTCCAGGAATGCCGGTGACGACCATCCGGTGGAACAGGTCAATTATTACGATATCCATCAGTTTATTGAAAAATCCGGCGGCGCCTGCCGTTTGCCGACGGAAGCGGAATGGGAATACGCCGCGCGGGGCCATGCCCCAACCCGTTATTACTGGGGCAACGTCATGGATGGCGCGTACGCCTGGTTCGAGGACAACTCCAAAAAAACCACCTACCCGGTGGGCCAGAAAAAACCCAACCAGTTCGGTTTATACGACATGATGGGGAACGCCTGGGAATGGACGGAAGACTGGTACAGTCCTTACTTCGCCGGGAACAAGGAGACCAATCCCACCGGCCCGGAAAAAGGCGGGAACAAGGTGATTCGCGGCGGGTCGTTCGATTCTTCCGCCGGAGCTTTACGGATTACCAACCGCACCTGGCTGAATCCCAAAAACCGGGTGTTCTCCAAAGTCGCCACCTACGGCGGCAGTGTCGACGAGCTTTTCAATTATATCGGTTTCCGCTGCGCCAAATCCGTGAATCCTCCCAAGACAAAAATAGAAAAGACTCCCGCCCCATCTGCTGAACAGGAAAAGACTCCCGCTACCCCAACGGAAAAAGAAAAACCCGCCCAGGGATAGTCCAATTATCACATTTGGAAAATTATAGTTACCTGACTCTTAAAGGGAAAAAAAGGGAAAGGCGCGCTATCGGCAGTCCTTGCAGATGCCGAACATGTCGAGCTTGTGGGTGGTCATTTCGAAGCTGTGTTCCTGCGCCACGTCTTCCTGTAACTTTTCGATCAGGGGATGGTTGAATTCGATGATCTTGCCGCATTGGGTGCAGATCATGTGATCATGATGGCGGTGGTCGAGGTTCTGTTCGTAGCGTTTCTGGCCGTCACCGAAATCCAGCTCGGCGGCGAGTCCGCTTTCGGTTAAGAGGGCGAGGGTCCGGTACACCGTGGCGAGGCCGATCTTCGGCTCCTTGGCCGCCACGATTTTATAGAGTTCCTCGGCGCTGACATGTTCCTCACTGCCCAGGAACGCTTCCAACACGGCACGTCTTTGTTTGGTGATCTTCAGGTTGTGCTGGGTGATATAATTTTCAAGAGCTTCTTGTTCTTTTGCGGCCATAAAACCTCCCTTTGCCATAAAAATCTATCATGGAGATTCGATGGGAGTCAATCCATCATTTTGGAAACATGATTTCTTAACGATTTTTTAATCGGATGACTTGAGGCGGGACAGGATATCCGGGATCAGGTTATCGGCGGAAATCTCCCACTGCTCTCCGCCATCCATGTTTTTCAGGACATACTGCTTATTCTTAATTTCGTTTTCGCCGATGATCAGGGCAAACCGGCTGGCGGCTTTATTGGCCTTGCGCATCTGGCTTTTCATGCTCCCGCCTTCGATCTCACGCTCTACATACAGGCCGACACCCCGCAGTTGATGCGCAATCGCGAAGGCCAGGTTTTGAGCTTCCTCACCCAGACATACCAGAAAGATATCCGGCCGCTTTTCCAGATTTTGGAGTTTTTCCTCCGGCAAAAGGGATATCAGGCGCTCCATTCCCAGGGCGAACCCGAAGCAGGGGGTAGGGGGGCCATCAAAATCCTCCACCAGGGAATCGTAACGGCCGCCGCCGCAGACCGCGTTTTGCGACCCCAGGCCGGTTTTTGCAACTACTTCAAAAGTGGTGCGGTTGTAATAATCCAGACCGCGGACGATCTGGTCGTTGACGGAGTAGGGGGTTTGGACCGCATCCAGATGTTTCCGGACCTCGGCAAAATCGCTCTGGCATTGCTGACAGAGATGATCCTTGAACTTGGGCAATCCTTTGGCAATTTCAATATCCTGCGGCACTTTGCAGTCGAGTACTCTTAACGGATTTCTTTCGTACCGCTGGTTGCAGTTGCCGCACAACTCCGGCAAATGAGTTTTGATGGCGGACTTGAGGGCTTCGCGGTATTGAGGCCGGCAGTCTTTGCATCCCAGGGAATTGATCTGGAGTTCGAGTTCTTCAAGACCCAGTTCCCCGAAAAATTCGATGAGCAGGGTCATCACCTCGGCATCCACGGCGGGGTTGGCGGATCCCATCGCTTCCACCCCGATTTGATAAAACTGGCGGAGCCGTCCCGCCTGCGGCCGTTCATAACGGAACATGGGACCGAAATAATAAAGCCGGGTCAAAGGATTCTGTTTGTGCATTTGGTGTTCGATGTAGGCCCGGACGACCGATGCGGTACCCTCAGGACGAAGCGTGAGGTCATTATCGCCTTTATCCCTGAAGGTGTACATTTCCTTTTCCACGATGTCGGTGGTATCGCCGATGCTTCTTTTAAACAAGTCGGTGTGTTCAAAAATAGGGAGCCGGATTTCCCTGAAGCCATACCGTGAAAATATCTGGTGAGCGACGGACTCCACCCATTGCCATTTTTCTATTTCTCCCGGCAGGATGTCTTTGACGCCTTTGATGCTTTTAATTTTCATAAATCGATTTTATTGATTTTTGAATTGGAGATTATTTTTTGAGGAACCGGGTGGCCAGATCCACCTCGCGGGTACTGCCGATGAAAAGAGGAATCCTTTGATGGATATCCGTGGGTTGGACATCCAGAATTCGGGTTTGTCCGTCCGTCGCCTTGCCGCCGGCATTTTCCACGATAAAAGCCAGGGGCGCCCCCTCGAAGGCGTAGCGCAATTTTCCACGCGGATTTTTCTGATCGCCGGGATACATGAAAATTCCCCCTTTGAGGAGGGTCCGGTGAAAATCCGAGACCAAGGTGCCGATGTATCTCAACTTGTAGGGTCTCTGGGTGGCCTTGTCCGTTTCTTTCATGTAGTCGACCAGACTTTTCTGGGATTCTTCCCAGGTTTCGATATTGCCCTCGTTGATGCTGTAGGTGGTGCCGGATTCGGGAA
Organism: uncultured Nitrospinaceae bacterium; assembly: GCA_965372625.1. Classification (GTDB taxonomy): domain Bacteria; phylum Nitrospinota; class Nitrospinia; order Nitrospinales; family Nitrospinaceae; genus SZUA-226. The sequence goes on along the minus strand of CBDVDB010000005.1, from coordinate 25,829 downwards.
TTTTGATATCGTTGTGCGAAAGGAAGAATTCGCCCAGGGACGGATCGAGGGTAAACCCGTGAACACCCTCGCCGGAAGTGTAGACGAACATGGTACTCGAACCGTACAGGATGTAACCCGATGCCACTTGCTGTGACCCTTTTTGCAGTAAATCCGCGTCGGTTACTTCCTTGCCGGGGCTCTGCTTGCGATAAATGGAAAAAATAGTGCCGATGCTGACGTTGACGTCAATATTGGAGGAACCATCCAGAGGATCCATCATAAATACATACTTACCCGCCAGATCAGGTGAAATAATTACCGGTTTGTCGTATTCCTCCGAGGTTATGGCGCATATAAGACCGGAATTGCCCAGTAGTTTGGTGAAAATTTCGTTGGCGTATTCATCCAGTTTTTGTACTTCCTCGCCCTGAATATTAACCCGGCCCGTCAACCCCAGGATATTTTCTCCCAAACCGGCATTGTTGACTTGCAGAGAAACGAATTTGGCCGCCACCAGAATTTCCATCATCAGGCTGGTGAATTCACCCGTGGCGCCTTTGGCCATTTTCTGGCGCCGTCTGAGGTGTTGAATCAGCGTTATCCGTTCCATATTCATCTTGCCAAGGGGTAGTTGTTTAGCATAAGTAAGCCGGGCAGGCTGGCGTGATTCTAACTGATTTAGTTGTATTCAGCAAATAAATGGCAGGCAGGGAAATCCTTAATATTTGTTTTTATTAACTCAATTTAGTTTCCGGACAAGGCAGTCCCGGAGGCCGTTTTCCAGTTCACCCGATAGTCTCCAGGCAAGGTTAACCTCAGTGAAATCGGAGATTTTAATTGATAAATCAGAGAAATTACATTAAATTATTGATAATTAAAACTTTATATGGCTTTTATTATGCAAGCTTTAATCCGGGAATTTACCGATTATTTATATATCGAGAAGCGGCATTCCCCCCATACAGTGGATGGCTACCGCAGAGATATATCACGGTTTGTTTCATTCAACCCCCGAGTATCACTGAAATCCATTACGCCATCAAATATCAGGGAGTTTCTGTTAAGCCTGCATAATCAAGGCCTTTCTTCACGCTCCATAGCCCGCTCCCTATCTTCTCTAAAATCCTTTTTCAAATACTTGGTGGGGGAAAATCTAATCAGGGAGAACCCGGTAGAAACGCTGGAGACCCCTAAAATCTGGCGCAAGCTACCCCAGCTGATTTCATTGAATCAGGTTGAATCCCTTTTAAATCAACCCGATGAGGGCACTACGCTGGGACTCAGGGACAAAGCCATGCTGGAGGTTCTATATGCCACCGGGGTCCGGGTCAGCGAATTAATTTCTTTAAAGTTGAGTGATTTGAATCTCGAGGTGGGCTTTCTCCGCTCCTATGGCAAAGGCGGCAAGGAGCGGGTGATTCCTTTGGGAGAGGTGGCACAGTCGTATTTGAAGGCCTATCTGGCTGAAGGCCGCCCCAAACTCTTAAAAGGCACAAGCTGTCCGGCGCTGTTCATTTCCCAAAGGAAAGGGCCCATGACCCGCCAGGCCTTCTGGAAAATCCTCAAGCATTATGTCCTAAAGGCCGGTATTTCAATAACCGTGTCCCCGCACACGTTGCGGCACGCCTTTGCGACCCATCTCCTGGAACGGGGAGCCGATTTGCGCTCGGTTCAGCAGATGTTGGGACACTCCGACATTTCCACCACCCAAATCTATACGCATGTGGTACAAAAGAGGTTGCGGGAGGTCTTTGAGGAGTGCCATCCCCGGTCCTGAACGGGGAATGAAAGGTTAATTTTTTCTTGACTCTTTAGCTTATTAAAGCTAGTATTTTTAGTATCTTACCCGCCTTTAAGCGTGACGCCTTGAGTTTCATAATACCTTTTGAATCAGCGGGTCGGCCATGAGTTTGGTCATAAATTTTGATGATATTCCGGAGGACGAGGAGTATTTTTTTGACCTCGTAGAGAAACCGGATTATTTTAAGGTCGAGCCGAAAGAAGGGACTCTAAAGAAGGACGTTCACGTCCAGGGAAGTCTTTCGAAGGTGGGTCGGGAAGTCTATCTCAAGGGCGGCATTTCCACGGAAATGGAAATGATTTGTTCCCGGTGCCTGGAACCGCTGAACTATCAGGTTCGAACCAGAGTTTCATCGCATTACCGGCCCGGTCAAGAGAGTGGGAATCTGGCAACGGATGTTGAGCTCCATGCGTCCGATATCGAAGTGGAGGACTACTTCGATAACCAGATTGATTTAACCCAGGCCGTTTATGACCAGATAATGCTGAGTTTGCCTCTGGCTCAATTGTGCAGGGAAGATTGCCAAGGGATTTGCTCCCATTGCGGAGTCAATCGAAACAGAAAAAACTGCCAATGCTCGGATAAGGATTCAGTCGATCCGCGGTTGGCCGTATTAAAAACGTTGAAAGATAAATTAAAGTAATTTTAAGGAACTCAGTATGCCCGTACCCAAGAAAAGAACATCGCAATCAAGAAGAGGAATGAGGCGCTCGCACGATCATTTAAGCGTTCCTGCCTACGGTGAGTGCCCCCAATGCCATGAGATCAAGCGGCCTCACCATGTTTGCCCTCACTGCGGATACTACAAGGATAAAGAAGTAATAGAGGTTGAAGCAGTCTAAGCAGGTCCATTAATTCCATTCCCGTTCGACCGGTTTATTTGAATTTTAACCCTTGAACTGGATGGTGCCTTGTCCTGGGTAATCTGTCCGTACGCATGTTTTTGGTAACCCCAAACTCTCCAATTTATTTCACTTAGGCAATTGGCGGTTCCCCTTTGAATCTCCGGAGGAAAAAATTCAAAAATGAAAATAGCTGTTGACGCAATGGGGGGAGATCACGCTCCAGAGGCCATTGTCGAGGGAGCTGTTTTGGCGGCACGGGAATTTAATATTCCCATAGTCCTTACAGGGATTTCGCGCCTGGTTTACCAGGAGCTGGAAAAATACGAGGATTGGAAAATACTTGGAATTGAAGTTGAGCATGCGGATGATGTAGTTGAAATGCATGACATCCCCAGCAAAGTGGTCCGGAGTAAGAGAAAGTCCTCGATCAAGATAGGAGTGGATCTGGTTAAATTCGGTAAGGCTTCGGCTTTTGTGAGCGCCGGAAACACCGGAGCGGTTCTGGCCTATTCCACGATTATTTTGCGTCCTTTGAAGGGGGTGGATCGGCCGGCGATAGCGATACAGTTGCCCACCATCAAGGGAACATCCATTCTTCTGGATGCCGGCGCCAATGTGGACTGTAAATCCAATCAGCTGTTTCAGTTTGGGATCATGGGCCATGTGTACGCCAAGTATATTCTAAAAAAAAGTGATCCGGGAGTAGGCCTGCTGAGTATCGGTGAGGAAGATGGCAAGGGCAATGAGATTACCAAGGAGGCTTTCAAGCTACTCAAGAAAAGTCATATCAACTTTATTGGAAATGTCGAAGGAAAAGAGGTTTACCGGGGAAACGCCGACGTTATTGTGTGCGATGGGTTTACCGGCAATGTGGCTCTCAAAATCAGTGAAAGCCTGGCCGAGTTGATTGGCGTAAGCCTGAAAAATCTTTTTACTTCGGGAATGAGCACCAAACTGAGTTACATGCTGCTGAAACCACGTTTGTCCGAAATGAAAAAAACTTTCGATTATTCGGAAAAGGGTGGAGCGCCTCTTCTGGGCATCAATGGGGTCTGTATTATTGCGCATGGCAGTTCCAGTTCCAAAGCCATTAAAAACGCCATATACCGGGCACATGAGTTTGTTGATAAAAAAATCAATGAGCATATCTGTGAAGACATAGAGGCTAATTTAGAAGGAAAGGGATCGTTGTGGCAGCATATTAAGGAAATGGTTGCCGGACCGGAGGATGAATCTCAATCTTCTCTTGATCCTGAGGAATCATCCGGCCCTTCAAAAAATTAGTCGTCAAAACTTTTTGGTTTAACCACTGAACTGACTTCGCGTATGAAAAAACCTTCTTTGTACCAAGCGGAAATCGTGGGGACGGGTGTTTATCTCCCTGAAAAAGTTTTGACCAATGCTGACCTGGAAAAAACCCTGGACACTTCGGATGAATGGATCAGATCCCGTACCGGTATTCAGGAGAGAAGGATTGCGCAAAAAGATGAGTCCTCCTCCACCCTGGGGGCGCATGCGGCTGAAAACACCTTGAAACAAGCAGGGATGGCCCCGGAAGAGTTGGATATGATTATTGTGTGCACCTCCACCCCGGATGTGCTGTATCCCTCGACCGCCTGCTTTGTGCAAAAAAATATAGGTGCTACCAAAGCCGCGGCCTACGATATCTCCGCAGTTTGTTCCGGGTTTGTATTTGGGTTGTCCATTGCCGAGCAATACATCAAAAGCGGCCGGTATGAAAATGTGATGGTGATCGGAGCCGAAGTGAATTCCCGGATCATGGACTGGACCGACCGGAGCACCTGTATTTTATTTGGAGATGGAGCTGGAGCTGCTATTTTAAAACGGGTCGAAAAGGATGAACCCATCGGTGTTCTCTCGTCTCATATCTATTCCGACGGAAATCAAACCGATGCGTTGATCGTTCCGGGTGGCATTGGACGGGAACCGGTAAACCATGAAGCCATCGACAATAAAATGTACTGCGTGAAAATGGTGGGGCAATCCGTCTTTAAGATGGCGGTGAAACGGATGAGTGAAGTTACCTTGGAATGTATGAAATTCAACGGACTGTCCGCGGATGATGTCGACCTGGTGGTGCCTCACCAGGCCAACCGGAGAATAATAGAAACCGTTGCCGCCAAGCTGGATATGAGTATGGATAAATTTTTTATCAATATTGAAAAGTACGGGAACACCAGCGCGGCTTCTATTCCCATTGCGCTTCATGAAGCTCGTGAGTGCGGAAAAATTCAACCGGGCAGCCTGAGCCTGTTGACCGTGCTGGGCGCAGGTTTTACCTGGGGAGCGGCGGCGATTCGATGGTAAAGACAGCATTTGTGTTTCCCGGTCAGGGGTCTCAGTTTGTAGGAATGGGAAAGGATTTTTATGATTCAGATCCACAATCCCGCGCCATGTTTGATGAAGCGTGCGATATATTGGGGCAGGATATTTCGGATGTTTGTTTTAACGGGCCGGAAGAAATTCTGAAGTTGACCGAAAACACGCAACCTGCTTTGTTGATCCATAGTAGTATTGCCTTGAAAAGATTAAGGGAGCATGATATAGATTTTACGATGGCGGCAGGCCACAGCTTAGGAGAGTTTTCCGCTCATGTTGCGGCAGGATCTCTAAAATTCCATGATGCCGTTCATCTGGTTCGCCAGCGTGGCCGTTTTATGCAGGAAGCCGTACCGGTTGGGGTCGGCGGCATGGCGGCAATCATTGGCTTGCCTCTGGAGAAAATCCAGGAACTCTGCAACGAGGTCTCCACGAACGACCAGGTCGTTCAACCGGCCAACCTGAACAGCCCTGAACAAATCGTCATCGCAGGTCATAAAGAAGCCGTGGAAAATGTTTCCGAAAGCGCCAAACAAGCGGGTGCCAAAAAGTCTGTCATTTTACCGGTCAGCGCTCCTTTTCATTGCTCTTTAATGAAGCCAGCCGAAATTAAACTTCAAACTGAGCTGGAGCAAACCACGTTTCAGGATTTGCAGGTCCCGGTCATTTCCAATGTTGAGGCCCAGCCCGTTACCCGGGGCAGTGAGGCCCGGCAAGCATTGGTACGGCAGGTCTGTTCACCCGTGCGCTGGCTGGAAACGATGAAATATATGGTGGGCCAGGGGATCGAGGCCATGGTGGAAATCGGGTCGGGCAAGGTGTTGTCCGGTCTGATGCGGCGATTTGATAAAAACGTGGCCTGTTACCAAGTGGGTGATCAGGCATCTTTGGAACAAACCGTTGCTGCATTAAAAGGATAAACTGTAAATTAGGGTGAATCATGGAGCTGAAAGGTAAAATTGCCCTGATTACGGGCGGTGCCCAGGGGATTGGGAAAGTTGTAGGAGAGGAACTGGCTCGTCAGGGCGCCCATGTGGTTCTGGGAGATGTCAATCTGGAAGGGGCTGAAAAATCGGCAGATGAAATTAAAAGCAGTGGCGGTTCCGCTTCTGCGGTGGCATTGAATGTGACCGATGCCGAAGCGGTTCGAAAATGTTTTGATTCTGTCTCCAAAGAATTTAAACTGGTAGACATCCTGGTAAATAATGCCGGGGTCACTCGCGATGGGTTGCTGATGCGAATGAAGGAAGCGGACTGGGATCTGGTGCTTTCGATCAATCTCAAAGGAGCTTTCCTGTGCAGTCAGCAGGCGGTCAAGCAGATGATGAAGCAAAAGAGCGGATCCATTGCGAACATTGCCTCCATCGTGGGCTTGATGGGAAATGCGGGGCAGGCCAATTACTCCGCTTCCAAGGCAGGGTTGATTGGATTGACTAAAACCACCGCTCGGGAGGTGGCCTCCCGGGGAATCCGGGTGAATGCCATTGCACCGGGTTTTATTGATACGGCCATGACCCAGGTTCTGGATGAGAAGGTTCGGGAGCGGCTCATCGAGCAAATCCCGCTGGCTCGCCTGGGTCTCCCTGAAGATATTGCCAATTGTATTTCGTTTCTCGTATCGGACCGGGCCAATTATATCACCGGCCAGGTTATCAGTATTAATGGCGGGATGTTAATGTGACATCATTAAGGAGCTTCTAAACTATGTCAGTGGAAGAAAAAGTAAAAGAAATTATCGTGGATCAATTGGGTGTGGATGAAAAGCAGGTTACGGGAACTGCGGCGTTTATTGACGATCTGGGAGCCGATTCGCTGGATATCGTGGAATTGGTGATGGCTTTGGAAGAAGCCTTTGAAATTGAAATTCCGGATGAGGACGCCGAAAAAATTGCGACCGTAGAAAACGCAATCACTTATATCAACAAGCATACTAATTAGTCTTTGTAACCCCCCCGAGGAGTCTTATGTCGAGACGAGTGGCCGTTACAGGGCTGGGTATGCTTTCACCCCTGGGCATTGGTGTGAAGGCCAATTGGGAAGCCGCTTGCGCGGGGAAGTCCGGCATCCGGCGAATTTCCAGGTTTTATCCTGAGGATGACTTTACCGTTAAGATAGCCGGGGAAGTTCAGGGGTTCCAACCGGAAGATTATCTCGATCATAAAGAAATCAAAAAGATGGATACCTTTATCCATTATGCCGTGGCCTGCAGTCAAATGGCCATGGAGGATTCCGGATTTGAAATCACCGAAGCCAATGCCGAGAGAATCGGCGTCCTGGTGGGTGTGGGTCTGGGTGGCCTCCCGGCCATTGAAAAATACCATAAGATTTATCTGGATAAAGGCGTAAGGAAAATCACTCCTTTTTTTATTCCCATGCTCATTCCCAACCTCGCTTCCGGGCAGGTGTCCATCCTTTTGGGCGCAAAAGGCCCCAATACCTGTGTGGTTACGGCCTGCGCGACGGGTACTCATGCGATTGGAGATTCGTATCAAATGATCCGGGACGGTGTAGCCGACGCCATGATCGCCGGTGGAACTGAATCGGTCATCACTCCTCTGGCCATTGGCGGGTTTGCGGCCGCCAAGGCTCTTTCCACCCGCAACGACGATCCGGAAGGGGCCAGCCGGCCTTTTGACAAAGACCGGGACGGCTTTGTGATGGGTGAAGGCTGCGGTTTGGTGATCCTGGAAGAAATGGAAAGCGCTAAAAAACGGGGCGCCAAAATTTATGCCGAAGTTGTGGGTTACGCTCTGACGGGGGATGCATATCACATTACCGCACCCGCTCCCGAAGGGGAGGGAGCCGCACGATGTATGAACCTGGCTCTGGAAAGCTCCCAATTGAACAAAGAAGATATCACTTATATCAACGCTCATGGCACTTCCACCGGCGCTGATGCCACGGAGACAAGCGCCATCAAAACTGTTTTTGGCGACCACGCCTACAAGCTTGCCGTCAGTTCCACCAAATCCATGACCGGACATCTGCTGGGCGCCGCTGGCGGAGTGGAGGCGATATTTTCGGTTCTGGCCATCCACCACGGAATTATTCCTCCTACCATTAATTACACCACCCCCGACCCGGACTGTGATCTGGACTATGTCCCCAATGAGGCCCGTGAGAAAAATTTAACCGCCGCCCTGTCCAATTCATTTGGATTCGGGGGGACCAACGGCGTCATCATATTCAAGAAAATGATGAATTAATCAACCCGATTTGCATGCTCCTCATGGAACGAACCCAGGAATTATCTCTTTTGCAGGAAAAAATCGGTTACTCCTTCCGTGATCTTTCGCTCCTCAACAAAGCCCTGACCCACAAATCCCACGCGAATGAAAATTCGCAACCCGTGAAGGATAACGAGCGCTTTGAGTTTTTGGGGGACTCGGTTCTGGATTTGATTGTCAGCGGTTATATGATCAAAACCTTTCCTGATTTCTCGGAGGGAACTCTTTCCAAAATCCGGGCGGCAGTAGTCAATGAAACATGCCTGGCCAAATTGGCACGGGGAATCGATCTGGGGAAATATCTGCTTTTAGGAAAGGGGGAGGAGTCCTCTGGGGGCCGTGAAAAGAACTCCCTTTTGGCTAATGCGTATGAAGCGGTAGCCGGTGCGATCTATTTTGACAGCAATTTGGAAACGGCGTTGGATATCTATCTCCCTGTGCTTGAGGTTGAAATTGCCAAATATTCTGATACGACCCGGTTCAGGGATTATAAGAGTGATCTGCAGGAATACACCCAAATCCATTTCAACTGTATTCCAAATTACAAAGTGGTGAATGAGAAAGGTCCCGATCACGCCAAGGAGTTTGAGGTGGTGGTTCTGATTCAGGAGGGTGTTCGCGGGCGCGGAAGCGGTAAAACCAAAAAGGAAAGCGAACAGGCCGCTGCCAAATCGGCACTGGAAAGTTTCAACTTGACTCCCATGGACTGACAACATGCCCCGCAAACGTTTGATCGTTCCCATTTTTATTCCTCACCAGGGGTGTCCTTACCGTTGCGTTTTCTGCAACCAGAAAAAGATATCCGGCGCGGACACACGGGCAGATCAGTCCCGGCTGGATAATGCTTTCAATACCTATTTCAATTCGCGTTCTTTAGAGGAACTCCCGCCATTGCGTGAAGCGGCTTTTTATGGGGGAACATTTACCGCCTTGCCGGTGAAACGGCAGGAGTTTTTTTTGTCTTCGGTGCAGAACTGGGTGGATCGAAAATATATTCATAGCATGCGGCTGTCCACCCATCCCGCGGCGGTGGATGGCGGGTCTTTGAACCTCCTTAATCAATACTCAGTCGAAACCATTGAATTGGGCGTGCAATCGACCGACACTGAGGTTCTGCAACGAGCCGGAAGAGGAGATTCTCCCGAATCCCTGGAGCGGGCGGTTCATCTCATCCGGGGTCAGGGCTTTAAATTGGGATTGCAGTTGATGCTGGGACTCCCCGGAGACTCCGAAGAAATATTTCACCAAACCGTTGTCGACACCCTGAATTTCAAACCGGATTTTGTGAGGATTTATCCGGCTTTGGTGGTTCGTGGTACCGCTCTCCATGAGATGTATGAACGGGGAGAGTATACTCCCTGGACTCTGGAACGGGCTGTCAATGCGCTCGCGACAGCGGTAGAAATGTTTGAGGAGAGGAAAATACCGGTGATCCGCCTGGGGCTTCACCCGGAGCCTTCTCTGCTGGAAAACAGGGTCGATGGACCTTACCATCCTGCGCTTCGGTCACTGGTCGACTCCCGGATATGTTTTGATGAAATGTCCGATCTCTTGGGCCGGTGTGATGTTTTGCCGGACCCGGTCATTTTTAAAGTTCCTTTACGCAAAATTTCAAATTATACTGGCCACCATAAAGAGAATATTTTGAAATTGAAGAGTAAGTTTTCCATTAAAGAGCTGGTTTTCAGGCAAGTACCGGATGTGATGAACCTTGAATTATTGATTGGAACGCCTTCATGAATTTACTGAAAAAAAGGATATAAATATGGTAACGATCGGAATGAATTATAAAATTATTCCCGGAAAAGAGGAAATTTTCGAGAGTGCTTTCAAAAACGTTATAAAGGTAATGGATGAAATGGATGGGCATACCCGTTCCAATTTATATAAAGACGTGAATGACGTCCATTCCTATTTGATTGTTTCCGATTGGAATTCGGAGGAAGCTTACAAGGCTTTTATCGATTCCGATAAATTTGCCGGTGTTGTGGATTGGGGGAAGGAAAATATTCTCGCCGGACGGCCCAGCCATATTCTGTACCGGAAAGCTTGACGAGGATTGGACGAGGATCACGCAGAATCTTGTTCCGGATCGTTCTCCGGGCCGGGAGTGTACTCGATTTCTCCTTTTTTAATGCTTTTCATCAGCTTGGAATAAAAGTGCTCCGTGTCGTGGGGGAGATGGTCTTCCACACGCCAACGTATAGTCACTAATTTCCCGTTGGGATGATTGATAATTCGGGTGACTTCCCCGTTATTGCGGGAGAGAGGTTCGAACAGGCAATCCCCGACTTTTACTTTCATGAGTTACTCCGTTATACATGGATTCCGCTAAGTTTAGCACAGCGGCCCTGATGCACTAGCGTAAAACGATACCCTTAAAACAGCCCGTTGAGCGCGCTCATTATTTGATTCTGAAGGGAGGCCGAATGGCTTACATTACAATGGCGCCCATGTACGCGACCATGACATCCGGTAAGGTGGACGAATTTCTTGTCAATATCGGCGATACGGTTAAAGTGGGGATGCCGGTGGCGGAAATCGTGGCGGAGGGTTATTACACGCTTGTTTCGGAATATGAGGGTGTGGTTAAGGAGATCTATGTGAATGAGGGGGAGTATATTGAAACCGATACACCTCTCATGGAAATAGAAGAGATTGATGAAAAATAATTATTGCAAGTGAGATATTCTAAAAAAGCGGCTGCTCCGAATTTTCCCTTTCCCATATACTGGTAATATTGGCTTCTTCAGGAACTCGCGGTTGGCTTGCCGCTGGGTCTGATTCTTTTGAACTGCCGTAAACGAAGTCGCTTCCCCATGAATTTTCAAAATCGTTTTCCTGCTCCTTCGCCTTTCTGAATTTCCGGTCAATATTCCTTATATTATTTCGCACTTTTACTAATCGGGGATTCAACCTCAACGCCCTTTTGTAAGAGTTTCTGGCTCCGCGATAATCTCTTTTTAAATAATAGTAAAAATTACCCAGGTTGAGGTGGTAATTGACATTGGCGGGATCCTTTTGGATTGCCTGCTTCAAATGTTTTTCTGCCAGCGAGTATTTTCTTTGAGCCGCGAGACAAATTCCCAACTGGGCGATGGCCGGGGTGTATCCCGGATTGAGTTCCAGAATTTTGCGATAGGCGGCTTCCGCTCTTTTATAATTCTTAGAATTCATGAAAAGAAACCCCAGACGCTTATGGATTGCTGAAATATTCGTTTTTAATTCTAAAGCCTTTGAATAATTTTTTATTGCCGCGCTAAAATTTTTCCTTGAGAAATATTGAGATCCATAATGATAGTAAAGGGAATGACGTTCCCAATAAGGGGTATAAGCCTCGTTCAGGAGGAAAACCTCATTGATTTTTTCCGGCGAATTGATTTCCGGAAATATCAGACTGCCCCGGGGCCATTTCAGAAGAGCTTGAGGTTTGGCCGTTAACAATGAATCCTTCACGACTTTTAAAGGGATGCTTGTTCGATCAACAGGGGAAGGAGGATCGTTTGGTTGATGGGCGAAGGATAGTGAGGGCCCACCGGCAGGACCCAAGGCAAGGGTAAAACATATCAGGATTTTGATGGTTGACTTCATGCCAAAAAAGTAATTCAGCTGCCAGGGAGGATATCAAAAATCCGGGAACGATGGTATATGATGCATGAAGATCGGAAACTTGAAAAAATCTTCATCCATCTCTTTATATAAATTTTGTGTGGTTTATGCAAGGGGGTTTTAAGGGTATTGGGGTGAGAGGGTACGCGTTGAACTCTATAGCATTGAAAAAACCCTGGTTGCGGTATACAAATAAATTGTTAAACCGATGATGTCATTAACCGTAGTGACCACCGGACCCGCACTGATGGCTGGGTCTATTTTCAATTTCATGAAAAGTAAAGGAGTGAACGAGCCGATCAAAGTGGCCATGGTTACCGCCAGAAAAATTCCCAGGCCGACTGTGATTCCCAGTGCGGGGGAAGTGTTTAACAGGGTTTCTGCAAAAATTATTATGGTGGTTCCGCAGATACCTCCAAAAATAATACCATTGGAAATTCCTACTTTGATTTCGCTTTTGAGGACGGTAGTCAAATTGTCACTTTGAATATCCCCCGTAGCCAGTCCCCGCACAATGACGGTAGCTCCTTGAATACCCACATTTCCTGCCAGGCCCAGGACAAATGGAATGAAGAAAATCACCGTAGTAAATTCAATCACGGAAATTTGAAATGATTTTAAAACGAAGGCGCTTATCATCCCCCCGATGAAAGTGATGAATAACCAGGGTGCACGGGCGGCTATTTTACTTATGGTCTTTTTGGCGAAAGGATCGGTTTCTGTTGTTCCCACCATCGTGTAAATTTCCTCGTTGGTGGTATGCTTCAGTCCCCGAAATACGTCATCAAATGTGACAATCCCGTAGATGGTATTTCCTTCGTCGACCACGGGTACGGTGCTGAGATGCTCATGATCCATCAGCTTCGCGATTTTTTCACAAGATTCCTCAAGCAGAACCTTCGGCATTTCTTTCCGGATAATATGGGTGGCTTTGGCGTTTGGTAAAACGTTCAATAAATCCCGCAGGGTGAAAAATCCTATAAGCCGGTCACTCGGTCCCACGACGAAAAAATCGGTTACCGAATCTTTAGAAGGGTTGCGAATCATTTTGGTCAGGATTTCGCTGGCGATCTCTTCCGGGTTCACTCGGTTGTAATGGGGCGTCATCATTCCGCCCGCCGTCAGCTCTTCATACCGGATCAGGCTTTTGAGGGACTGCGCTTCATCTGGAACCATTTGCTCCAGGATTTTTTCCTGAACCTCGGGCTCTTGTTCCTGAAGAATATCGGCCGCTTCATCCTTGGGCATGCTCTCAAGAAAAGGTGCCATGAATTTCAGGCCGAGTGCGTCGCTGATCTCCTTGCGGCTTACCTGATCCGTTTCATAGAGTAACTCCTGGCGCTTTACATCTCCCTTAAGGTATTGAAAAATAAGGACCTTTTCATCCCTAGTGAGTTGGTGCAAAAGGCGGGCGATATCGAAATGATCCAAGGCGTTGATCATTTTTTGCACCTGATTTTCCGGGATGCCGGGCTCTGAAAAAATGGATTTTAATTGGTCGATAGCCATGGTTTTGGTATTATGATCTCATCACGTTTAAAGGTCTGTTCCGTTTTGGAATTATAAACATATAGTTGGAAAATATTGAGGCTTTTATGGTTATTGGTGGATTATCCAGTAGAGAATTGAAAGCATTGGCGGAGAGCCAGGCCCGGAGACCATCGGGTACCCGGAAAAAGCGCCCTGCCGTGCTTTCCAGTAAAACTATGAAAAAGGTGTTTAAGAAATTCGATCAGGATCACGATCCCGATACCAATATCAACGAAAGTGTGAGTGTTGATGAGCACGTCAAAATGAATGATTCCTATATGCGTACCGGATGGTACGTTCCCAAGAAAAAATAAATACCAAAAATTATACGGAGAACCAGGGAAGGCCCCTGACACTAGGGGTCTTTTTCATTTTTTGGGTACATTCCTGAAGAGGAAGGCCGGGCAGGGTTTTCAAATTCTGCCTGATAGATTTCATATATTTTCTCATTGATAAAAAACTCAACCAGGTCATGGTCGAGTTCATTCCGTTCAACCATCTTTCTTAAAATACTATAGACCTGATCCAGCGGCATCGCTTTTTTATAAGGCCGGTCCTTGGCGGTTAATGCCTCCGTGATATCCGTCACCGCCATTAATTTGCCTTCGAAGGGTATTTCGTCCCCTTTGAGACCCAGCGGATAACCCAACCCATTAATGCATTCATGGTGGGCGCCGGCAAAATGGGGGATGTTTTTAAGCTTCTTGGTAAAAGGAATTTTATCGAGCATATCGAGTGTTATTTGGGCGTGGTTTTTCATGATCTGCCGCTCATTTTCGTTAATACTGCCTTTGCGTATGGACAGGTTTTCGAGCTCGTCGGGAGTCAGGTAGGGCTGCTCACGATTCGCCTCATCTCGATACGTGTATTTGGCAATTTCCTGGAGGCGCTCTATATGTTGATCCTCCATAAACTCCGAAGGTTCGTTGCAACGGGATAAAAACCCCCGTATTTCCCTTAACTCCCGGATTTTTTTTTCAGTATCCTCCTCCAGTTGTTTTATTTTATCCAGAGGTTTCCCATTTTTAATTAATTCCAGTTGGGTTTGGGCCGCTTCCAGTTGCATTTTCTGGATGATCATTTGCATTCTCATGTCGACCAGTTGAACCCGGTCAAAGATGGTTTCCAGCTTTTTACTTTTCTCTATGACTTCCACAGGTGTTGTGACCTTGCCAATATCGTGCATCCAGGAGGCCACCCGGAGTTCATGAAATTTTTCCGGAGTAAAATGAATTTCTTTGAAAGGGAGTTTGTCACTCTTGTGGAGTTCTTCGGCCATAACCATGGTGAGGTTGGCCACCCGGCGAATATGCCCACCCGTAATCGGAGACTTTTCATCGATGGCGGTGGCCATGACTTCTACGAAAGATTCAAAAAGTTTTTCCATATCGTTGATCAGGCGGGCATTGGTGATGGATACCGCGGCCTGAGAGGCCAGGGATTCGGTCAAGCTGACATAATCCGGCGAAAAAGGAATGATCTCCCCGGTGTCCGGATTTTTGGCGTTGACTAATTGCAGGACCCCGATAACGTCATTCTCATGATTGCGCATGGGACACACCAGCATGGAGGTGGAACGGTAACCCGAGACCTTGTCGAACTCCTTGGGCCCGGTAAAATCGAATAAATTGGTATCGTAGACATCCGGTATATTGACCGAAATTCCCTTAAGGGCGACGTAGGCGGAAACATTGGATTCCACCAGATCGATCGGCGGTAATTGGATTTCCTCACCGGTTTTGCCTTTCATCTGATTTTCGAGGATATGGCTCTGGACAACTTCAAAATGAAGCTGGTTATTTTTAACGATGTAAAGGGTGCAGGCGTCTGCATGAGTGAAATTGCGCACTTCATTGCAAATTTTTTCCAGTAGAGTATTGAGGTCGTACTCACCGGAGAGAGCCCGCCCGATTTCCGCCAGCCGGTTGATCTGTTGGATTAAATACTCAACGTAAGGATTGTCCTCGCTTTTTGAGGACGCCTTGAAAGGATAGGCAAAATTCTTTTCTTTTGCGGTGGAGGAGTTTTTTTGTGATGGAGACTGTGCCATGGAGGCCTGAACAGTTAACCCGGGCTTGTGGGAAAGTGATAGAATTTTTTTTATTATCTGTTAAATACCGGGTAAAAGCAATAGCCTCAACTATTTAAAACCAACAGCTTATAGAAGTTAAACCGAGTCTGCGGTGGGTGAGCGTTGTGTTTAAATAAAATCCTTGATCAATTGGGGATCCTCCGTGAGCCAGATTTTCTTGCCGCAGACATTGACGAATTTAGGATTGTCCGCCTTGAATAGCTCTAAGTGAGCCTTATACAGGTCCTCTGCTTGCGTGGGGCTGTCTCCGAACAGCTCCTTTTCTTCATTGATGATACCCTCCAGATAGTGGTCGATGCCCACCTTGGTGGTCACATTTTCGAAATAGGACCGGATCAGGGGGTCAATAATATTATCGAGATTCTTGGCGCTTCTCCTCAATAGAAGCTTGATGCCCCGGGAAGATTGCGATTCAAACAATCCAGCCCGAATACAGGCCCGCTGGGATTTTCCGCTCGCCAGTGTATATTTCTCAATAGCCTCTTTGGAATACCCCATGGCGCCGTAACTTCCCAACTGATGGCGAGTGGTATAAAAAGTGGAATAGGCAACAATCACTCCGATATCCAGAGCCTCTTCCAGCATCGGGATCGGATCGAAGGAAAGCCGGTTGGATTGGTCGATTTGCTCCTGAGTGGCATTTTTAATTGGAATTCCGACATCCCCCAGGGCAGTAGCGTAAAACATATAATCGTAAGCGGTGGCCTTGGATTTAATATCTTCAAGGCATTTGGGATCTGTCACGTCTCCAAATAAGGTGTGGTTGGCATTTTCAATTTTCAGGCCGGTGTCTTCCTTGCCATACCAGTTGGCAACGACGTTGGCCTCCTCACCGAAGACTTCCCGTACGGCTTTGATGGCAGCGGTCCCCATGACTCCGGATCCCCCGATCACTAAAAAATTTCCCATGTCCTTCTCCCTGAATGGATTGATGTCTGTTTGAATATGGATTTGAATGAATCAAAATCAGGAGCCACCGGTGCTTTCGTCAATATCCCAATGCGGGACCTGGGATGTTTCCAACAAGGCCCGGGCCAAATAGGAATCAGAAGATTCCAGTTGCTCGATCTCCCGGTAAAGGCCGTCCACCTTTTCAAGGTGTAACTTTTCCGGCGACTGTTCCACTCCCTCAGCCAGTGCCTGGTACTTATGAAGCAATGGGAGGGCTTTTTGAATGGATATGTGGAGGATATCCCCTTTTAATTTTCTATGCTCATTGTTTAGAGAAATATCCGAAAAAACGAACCATATATCGATTTCGTCTTCCGATTTCCCCAAAACGATCAACTCCTTTTTAAACTGGATCTTGCTTTTTTCCTTAAGGCTTTGGGTTACATAAGTTGCCAGATCGTTCAAAGGCACACCATCAAGAGTTGCGCAAAGATAATCCAGAAGCCAGACCAATTGCTGGACTTTGGAATCCAATTGCACCGCTTTGCTGGACATCGGCCGGAGTTTTTTGGAGCGTTCAAAAAGGGTCCACATACCTCCGTACTCTATGACGGTATTTTTGATTTTTTCCAAAGGGGACAGTTGGGCGCGGCATTTCTTAATATTGGACTGGCCCCATACCGTTGTGATAAAGGCGATTTGGAAGCAAACACTGAATATTATAAAAACAACCGGCCTGATTCGCATGTGTGATTTTTTTTCTGAAACGGAAGGGCGCTCAATATTCAGAGGGCTGGACCCATGGCGTGAAAAATCCCCAGCCCCAGCCAATTTAAACTCCATTGGATTTTAAGTCAACGTTCTTTTTGATTGTCGGGGAAGCCGGGTCAGTATCAATCCATTTTTGTTTTTCCCATTTCAATAATAATCTTGAACTCAGACGCAGTCAAAGGCATCACTGATAAGCGGGATTGTTTGATCAGGGGAATCTCCCTTAATTTTGCATGGGATTTGATTTGCTCCAGAGTGACCGGAATCTTCAAGGGCTTGACCGGTTTTAAATCCACCACCACCCAGGCCGGATCGTCGGCGGTGGGATCGGGGTAGGATTCCCGGGTTATCTGGGCGATTCCCATGACCTCTTTCCCCACCACACTATGGTAAAACAGCACCCGATCTCCTTTTTTCATCGCTTGAAGATTATTGCGCGCCTGGTAATTACGGACTCCATCCCAATAGGTTTTCCTTTCCTTCACAAATTGCTCCCAGCTGTATTTGGAAGGCTCCTGCTTGACCAGCCAAAACCGCATAAATTGTTTCCTTATAAAGGATTTAGAGGTAAATTATGAATTAAAAAATTGAGAAAACCAGATTAACTTGCTGTTATTAAAAGGTTTAAAAATTTACTAAAAATATGCGATAAAGTCGAATATTGGGATTATCTCATTGACTGAAACGACCGACCTAAATATAATCAACTAATTCAATTAGTTTGATTAGCTAACATTTTCTACCCGAGTTGCGGTAGATTTGCCTTTGGAGCACATGACCCATGTATCGCCCGGAAATTAAGGTTTTGGATTGTACCATTCGAGATGGTGGATTGATGAACAATCATCAATTTTCCAATGAATTGGTGCGCAAAGTATATCAGGCCGCCAACGACGCGGGTGTCGATTATATTGAATTGGGATATAAAGCAGACGAGTCCCAGTTCTCCCGGTCGGAATTTGGCCCTATGAAGTTTTGCAGTGAAAAAGATATTGAAGCGGTGGTGGACGGGATTGAAAAAAAATTAAAAATTTCCGTCATGGCCGACATTGGCCGTTTCGATCCGGCAACCATCATTCCCTGTGGGGAAAGTCATGTGGATATGATCCGGGTTGCTTCCTATGTCAAGGACATTGATAAAGCCATCGACCTGGTTAATAAATTGAGTGCCAAAGGATACGAGACCACCATCAATATCATGGCCGTATCGCACACGCGTGAACGTGAACTGGACGAAGCGCTCCAACAGGTCGAAAAGGAAAGCGCCGCGGATGTGATTTATCTGGTCGATAGCTTCGGCGCCCTCTATTCCGAACAGATTGCCTACCTGGCTAAAAAATACAAGGAGCTGATGCCCAGCAAGGAACTTGGAATTCATGCGCATAATAACCAGCAACTGGCTTTCGCGAATACCATTGAATCCATCATCAACCGCATCAATTACCTGGATGGGACCGTCTATGGAATCGGCCGTGCCGCAGGAAATTGTCCGTTGGAACTGCTTCTGGGTTTCCTTAAAAACCCAAAGTACGACATCCGCCCGATCCTCAATATTATTGGGACCGAATTTCTTAAAATCCGGCAAGAAATCGAATGGGGCTATGTCATTCCTTATATGATTACAGGCTCGTTGGACGTTCATCCCCGAGCCGGCATGGCATTGATGAAAACGGAAAATAAGAATGGATATCTTAAATTTTACGAGAAAATCATCAACGAAGCCAATGTTTGATCCGGGAAAAAATTGATTTGAAATTCGATCCTGATCTTTTTAAAAAAGAATCCGTGTTGGGGATCGTTCGTGGGGTTCCGGAGACCCGTCTGGAGGGTGTTTTAAACGCTGCGCGGGATGCCGGCCTGAAATTTCTTGAAATCACACTGAATACCGATAGCGCGCTGCGGCTGATTGAATCGGCGAATGTAAAATTTGGCGACTCCCTGTGTATCGGAGCCGGTACCGTGAGGACGCTGGAGCAGGCCAAGCAGGCTTTTGCTTCCGGTTCCCGGTTTCTGGTCAGCCCTACACTGAACAAAGAGGTGGCCGCATTTTGCCGTGAAAAGGGGTTGCCCTATTTCCCCGGAGCCTTGACTCCCAATGAAATCGAAATGGCCTGGCAGGCCGGACCTTATATGATCAAGGTGTTTCCCTCTTCCCAACTGGGACCCCGGTATTTCCGGGAGATCAAGGGACCGTTGGACGACATTCCGTTGATGGCTGTCGGTGGGGTCACGGCCGACAATATTCCCGAATATTTTTCCTCCGGCGCCTCGGCAGTTGCTGTAGGAGGTTCGGTATTTTCACAGTCGCGAATGGTAAAGGGTGAATATTCAAAGATACACAACCACCTGAAGGAAATTTTATTTGCAGTGAAAAATTTTTTGAATACAATGGGGTGAAGGCTGGCTCAATTGTTCATGTCCTGTGAAAGGGGAGTCATCATGAGTTTCGATTTCTTGAAAAATGTCCTGCATTGGGAAGACGAGGAGCGCTTTGCACAGCTTTGCGAAAGTATTGAAGAGGTCATTCAGGAAGCGCAAGCTCAAGCCGGAGAAAACAAGATTTCCGATCTGGAGCTGATGCAGGCTCTCGATTTTGTGGGTTTCAATTTGTGCCGGGATTCGTGGGAGGAATTCAAGAAAATGGATATTAACCGCGACTTCAATTCGTCGAACGGTTCCAACCCCAAGGATAAAAACTTTCTACATTAGGTCTTTCCCGCCATTCTCCGGGAGTCCGGCCCGCATCACTCAGTTCTGGGAGAGTTTATTGAACTCTTCGATCCTTTCTATAAGGTGGTGCATTTTCTTATCCAGATTGGTAATGTGCCTTCCTATTTTATTGATTTCCTTTTTTTCCTTGGATACATAAACGGATCGGCACTTGGCCAGATGGGAATTGATATGCTCGATCATGTCATGGATTTCAACACCCTCCTGAGATAAATCGTCCGCTGTCTCCTGAATATTGAGAAGGTTATCCACGGCCATTTCTTCCGTAATTTGCTCCTTGACCTGTCTGGACTTTGCCATTCGTCTCCGGTACATCGTCATGGCAAACCCCGAGAACACCAGCAACACCAGGCCGACTGTGGCAATGTCTACCAGGAGATAAACGTAATCCCCGAAAAAACGTCCGGTATGGATTTCCGTCATCAATTTAACGAGATCCATTTTAAGATGGCCGCCGGCTTTTTGGTGTATGGTTTCCGCAAGTGAGGTTTCCTGCCATTCCCGGCCGCCATTTTTGGAAATGAAAAGTCCGCCGGAAGTTCCCGTAATCAGGGTAGGGGAGGATTCCCCGGTGGCAGAAACCAGGGTCAAAACATTGAGGGTCTCCCCATTCTCTACTTGAAGGCCCAAAGGTTTCCAGGTATCCCCGCCGTCCGGTGAAACAAAAAAATGGCCGGCCGTTGCCATGTAAACATGAGTGGTGTCACCGGGATCAACCACCAGTTGGTGCACGGCTTCTCTTTTCAGGCGTGCGTCCTGTACCCACGTGATTCCCCGGTTATAGGATTTATAAAGTCCCTCAGGGGTCCCGACATAAATAAATTCCGGATCGGTATCCAAAGAAACCAGTGATTGGGATACGGGCAGGACGTCTTCCCATTTTTTATTCCAGCTTTTTCCGCCGTCGGTACTTTTGAAAATCCCGTTGGTTGTTCCAATGTACAGGGAACGCGCTTGCGAGGAGAAGCGGATAAAACGCACATCGCGGCTGCCTTTGTAGGAATTACCCTCAAAGGTCAATTCCCAGGTATCTCCTCCGTCCCGGGAACTAAACAGGCCGCCGGATGTCGCGGCAAAAAGAATCTCCGGATGTTCGGGGTGAATGGCCAAATCCTGAATGTTGGTGTTCGACAAGCCTGATGATTCCTCAAACCAGTCGGTCCAATGGTCGCCCCCATCCTCAGATAAATATATTCCCTTGGAAGTACCGGCATAGATCATAGCGGGTTCTGCAGGAGACAGCACCAGAGCCCGGATATTTTCATCACGCAGACCGTCGTGCAGGGAGTGCCAGGTTTTGCCTCCGTCTTTGGAGCGGAATAATCCGTTGCCCGTCCCCGCGAACAGAATGTCCCCGTTTTCAGGATTCAGTGCGATGGCTTGAATTTTTAGTTTGTCTTTGACCAGTCGGAAGTATTTATCCGGAAGGTATTGAGCGGACACTTCTATTTTATCCAGATCCAGCGAGTCCCGGTGCATGAGCAGTACCCCGCTGACCGAGAGAATCAGCATGAAAATTGCGCAGACAAATCCGGTCCATTTATGAAAGTCACGGGAAATTTTAAATGACCGGAATCTCAATGCAGATCCTTTTCCTTGGAGTCGACAGGTTGTGCCAGGCGATCGTATTCATCCGTAAGATGGTTCTCGAAATAATTCACCTGATCGAACAGTTCGTGGACTTTGGAGTCGATCTCTTTTAAATGCTCGGACAATTCCTTGAGGTCCTGATCGCGGGTGTCCTTGAGAAAAATCGCACAACGCTTGGCGTGATGCGATATATGCTCCACCAGATCGTGAACCGCGGTAATATTCTGCTGAATATGGGTGGCTTCCGATTTCAATTCGTGGGCCGCCCGCTCTTGCTTGATGCCAAAGGTATAAACCAGAGCGCCCACATATGCCACGACCAGAATCATTTGCCCGATGAAGGTTTCCCATGTCGGGTACATGCCCAACCAGGGAATCTCGGGAGCAAATTCGGCCAGGGTCATACTCAGGGCGGCGCCCATCTGTAATTCATGGAGGCCTTTGCCCATAAACATGAAGGCCATGTAATAAAGAAACACACTGGTAATCACGAAAAACCATTTTACCGGGATACGCATCCCCAACTGGTGGATTAGGAAAAAGACCACTCCCAAAATGGCGCATCCGGTCAGGAACCCCGGAATAATTCCCGCCGTGGTGCTCCCGGCATAAAGATAAAGAGCCTTGTAAAAAAGAACCGTTTCAAATCCCTCGCGGTAAACCGAAATAAAGGCCACGAAGCCCAGGGTAAAGGCACTGCCGGTGGTGACCGCTTTCTGCATTTTACCGGTGATATAACTTTGCCATTTTGCCGCTTCGATTTTTGAGACCAGCCAATAGCTCACATAAAACAGAACCGCCACCGCCACCAGCATGATGATCCCTTCCATCATTTCCTGGCTGGCCAAGCTGATATTCAGAAGGCTGTGAAGCACATATGCGGTGATAAAACTGGCGATGATACCGATCGCCACGCCCAGATAAATGGACATCAGTTTGTCCCGGTTGCGGGATTTAACGAGAAAGGTGATCAGCGCGACAATGATCAGGATAGCCTCAAGGCCCTCCCGCACAATGATGGAGAGGGATTGAATAAACAAACCGGTGAATCCGATCTTCTGAGTCAATATCTGTTGCGCCTCTTTCAAGTCGGAGGAAATTTCCTCGCCTACTTTTTGCACGAGATCCTTCGGAGCGCTTCTCTTGATTTCCGCCTGTAGACGGCCAAACGAGGATTCCAGCTTGAGGCCCAAATCCTTGCGTTTGGTGATTAAAAGTGTCTCGATTTTTTCATAGGTGAGATAGGCGTCGAAAGCGGATTCTGAAGCTTCGCGGTTATGGCCATCCTGATAAGCCTTCAGACTTTGATCCAGCAATAAAAAAACCTCGTTGAAAATTTTTCGGGTCGAACTTTCACGGCTTTTCCCAGCATCCGGAGAGGTGGCATCGGAGACCATTAGCGGGAGCTTGACATTTTCATTGGAAAACGTCCGGATAAAATAGGTGACATCCCAAAGTTCTTTTTCCGACAACTGATCCGCCCAGCCCACCATGGCCGTATTGGCGATCCCGACATTGATGATTTGAAAGTTGTCGAAGGGTTTCGAAAATTCATTGCCGGTAAATTGTGGATCGGCCAGTACCGCGGGTTTGGGATCCAGTTGCGGCGCCAGAAGACCGTCCCCCTGGCCCTCAATGCCATGGCATATCCTGCAATTACTCATGTACAGAGTGCGGCCGTGTTCCAGCGAAACCGGGTCGGAAGGCGATTGGCTGAGTTTAATATTGAATTTTTTGAGGATTCCGGAATTGATGGCGTTCACCTCGGATTGGATCACGCCCGGGTCACTCTGGCTCTTTACTTTTTTGGTCAGAGACAAAAACTGGCTCACCAATTCGTCCGTTTGTCCCTGGGGAGTCATCCCCTCGGAGAGGGTTTGGTAACGGCCGAAGGCCTGCTCCAGGAACACCTGGCTTTCTTCATATTCCGCGGCGTTGATGATTTTTCCATCGGCAATTCCCTCATGGTACTCCTTGTTGACGATATTCATCATCATCACGATTTTTTTGACCCGGTGCTCCAAATTTGCCGCTGGGATTTCAGCCAGGGCCAGGGAGGGGAGGGCGAGAAGCAGAAGCCCTATCAGGTAACTGAGCGTACGCGAGGCGAGTCCTGAGCCGTATTTAATGAGCGGGAAGGGCATAGGATTTTGGGCCATAATTATAAGATTTTAAAAGCTGAAAGTTATTCCATTTATTTTAATAATGATAATGATTATCAATATATATTAACGGCAGGAAGTTGTCAATTGCTTAAATTTAAAGGGGAAAATAAAGGTAAAAAGGCGAGGGGAGGCCCTGAAAGAGGGGTGCAAGAATTAATGTAATACATAGAAGTAGTATTGCTAAGGATGTAAAATTAAGGACTTATTTCTAGCTTACTTTTTTCAGCTCCCTCTCCCAGCGCTGAATCATGTCTCGAATAACTTTAACGTGCTTTTTTTCTTCTGTCTGCAAGTCCTCATAAATCCGCCACTCCCCAATCTTTTCCTCGTTGTCCGGGGAGGTGTTTTCGAGGAGGGTCTGGTAATATTGAACGGAATTTTCCTCGCTCAAGAGAGATTTATTTAATACATTGAGTCGGGCCTGAATGGTTGCTTTGGTTTCTCCTACTAGGTCCATCTCGTATTTCCTTATCAAAGGTTTCGGGATAAACGGTTCGAGTCATATCTCCGCAATTATATAATAGTTTTTATTAAATAGGTTTGGATTTGTTGGATTTATTAGTCCTGCCATAGGAGGTTCTAAATTTTACAATGAACCAGATATATAAGAATTTAGTCAAAAAACTGGAAGAATTGGGTCAGTTGGAGCAAATTTCGGGGATTCTGCACTGGGATCAGGAAGTGATCATGCCCTCGGGCGCGGCTCAGGCCCGGGCCGGTCAATTATCCTCCCTGGCCGGAGTCATGCACGAAAAGATGACCGATCCCGCACTCGGTCAACTGCTGGAGAAAATCGAATCCGGGTCCATGAAAGATTTAGATTCTTACGAACAATGCAATATACGGGAAACCCGCCGGGCGTACGACCGGGAAACCAAGGTCCCTATGGAACTGGTGCAGGAGACGGCGGAGTTGGGATCCAGAGGCCACCACGTTTGGGCTCAAGCCCGCGCCGATAATAAGTATTCCGATTTCGCTCCCGTACTGGAGCGCCTGATTGAACTGAGAAAACAGTGGGCCCGCCATATCGATCCGAACCAGCCTGTTTACGACGTTCTGATGGATATTTATGAACGCGACTTGACCATGGCGCAGGTCGATCCCATTTTCGACCGCCTGAAGGCGGAACTGCTCCCTTTAATCAAAGCTATTCAGCAGAGCCCGTATCAACCGGACGCCTCTTTTCTGCAAGGCCAGTTTCCGGTCGCCAAACAGGAAGAGTTGGGGCGCACCATCAGCAAAGCTCTCGGGTTCGATTTTGATAAAGGCCGAATGGATGTTTCCGTTCATCCTTTCTGCGGCGGAGGCGACCCTACCGATGTGAGAATTACTACCCGTTACGGCACCGACAACTTCATGGAATCCTTGTTTGCCGTTATCCATGAAACCGGTCATGCCCTGTATGAGCAGGGCCGGATGGAACGCGACCGCGCCTTACCGGTCTCCGAAGCCCTGACCACCGGAATTCATGAGTCCCAATCCCTGTTCTGGGAACGTATGATCAGCAAACAGGAGGCTTTTTGTGATCATTTTATGGAATTGTTCAAAAAGACCTTTCCTGATAACCTTAAAAGTGTGGGATCGGAAGCCTTCTACCAAGCCATCAATATCAGCCGGCCCTCCTTCATTCGCGTGGAAGCGGATGAGGTGACGTATCCCATGCACATCATTTTGCGTTACGAAATTGAAAAGGGGATTTTCGACGGCTCCTATAAGGTTTCGGATTTGCCTGAGGTGTGGAATAATAAAATGCAGGAGTATCTGGGAATCCGCCCCGCGACGGATACCGAAGGGATTCTCCAGGATGTGCACTGGAGCAGCGGCGGTTTCGGTTATTTCCCATCCTATACCTTTGGGGCGATGTATGCCTGCCAGTTTTATAATGCTTTCGAGCAGGCGGTTCCTGATGTGGAAGGCAGGATTCGTGAGGGGAAGTTTCAGACCATCAGGGAATGGTTGAACCGCAACATTCACGTTAAGGGGAAATTGTTATCCACCGAGGCTTTGTTGCAGGAAGTGACCGGCGAATCTTTAAATCCCGATCACTTTATTGCCTACTTGAAAAACAAGTATCATAAAATATACCGGTTGAATTCTGCCGCGTGAGTGAATCATGAAATTTGATGAGATCGCCCAAAGAGAAGGCGCCCTGATCAGGGATTACTGCACTTCCTGCAATCAATCCCTGCGGCCCGGTGCGGCTTTTTGTGAGCGTTGCGGTCCGCCGGAATTGCCTGAGAGTATTCCGGACTCGGG